>NZNN01000031.1 GCA_002694895.1 Chloroflexota bacterium | reverse complement strand
CAGAAGAGGGAGGAAGTTTAACCATTTTGGCAGCATGTTTAGTAGATACAGGCAGCCGAATGGATGAAGTAATTTTTGAAGAATTTAAAGGTACTGGAAATATGGAACTCAATCTTGACAGGAGATTGTCAGAAAGAAGAGTTTACCCTGCAGTTGACATTCTTAAAAGTGGCACAAGAAGAGAAGAACTTCAATTAAATGCCAATATATTAGAAAAAGTACATATGTTAAGAAGATTAATAAGTATTCAAACAACTGATCCCTCAGGAAAAGACAGAGATACTTCAGATGCAACTGCTAATGTAATAAGGCGTATAGCTCAAAGTGCGAGTAATGATGATTTCATAAAAAACTTTGAAAAATATGCCCAATTAAATGTTAGTAAAAAATAAATCTAATTGGAAATCTAATTATGTCAGAATTATATATTTTGGGAGGAGGAACACCAACACCAACCCCCGAAAGATTCGGTAGTTCTTACGTAATTAAACTAGACAACCATAATTCTCAAATAATGTTTGATTGTGGTCCCGCTGCAACTGACAAACTTGTTAAAGCTGGTTTATGGCCAACAAATATTGACTATTTATTCTTTACACATCATCATTTTGACCATGATATTGATTATCCATGTTTTTTATTGTGCAGATGGGATCAAAGCATTGGGGTTGAAAACACATTAAATGTATACGGTCCCCAACCAACAACAAAACTAACAAAAGATCTTATTGGTGAAAATGGAGCATTTGCTCATGATTGGAAAGCAAGAGTTAATGCTCCAACAAGTCAACAAGTATATAAAAATCGCGGGGGAATTCTTCCAAGAAAACCTCCAACAATTAAAACTAATATTTCATCAAAAGATAAACATTGGATCAACCCGAAAGATATTATTGCAGGAGATGTTGTTTCTGGGCCTACCTGGAAAGTTTCAACAACTAATGCTGAACATGTACAACCATATTTAGATAGCATAGCTTATCGTTTTTCAACAAATAATACTTCTATAGTATTTACTGGGGATACACAACCTTGTGATTCTGTAATAAATTTATCAAAAAATGCGGACATCATGGTTTGNATGTGTTGGGATGATCANGAAAGTATGAATAAAGATAANGAATCNTCAGGTCAATGNAGNGCAGAAGGTGCTGCNGAAATGGCTGAAAAAGCTGGTGTAAAAAAANTNATTCTATCCCACATGGGCAANCATATTTCAACTCATGGAGTTTTAGAAAAAGCATTNGGAAATGCTGCAAAAAAATACTCCGGAGAAATTGTTTTNGCAGAAGAATTNATGAAAATATCATTTTAAGATTCAATTTTAAAAGTCAAATTGTTGACTGCTAATTATAACTATGCTAATTTCTATTAAGCCCTAGGTCTCAAAATATATGAGTAATTATGGAAGTTCGGTTTGATCCCGACGCTGTCCCGCAACGGTAAACTTTTTAGCCCGGTCCAAGCCCTAGAATTTGATTGATCTTCGAGGAAAGATGCAAGTTATAANAAAAATCCTTCTTTTCCAAAAAGTTCATAATTAAGGAGGATTAATGTTTAAANTTATTNCTAAATTATTTGTTATACAAATAATTTTTTTATTATCTGTTGCGTGTTCTTCAAGTATTGACTATAGTTCAAAAAANGAGCCTATTCCACTTAACCCAATTCCCCCTTTTAACCCTGTTGCCCCTNTTCATACTATTTACAAAACAAAACCNGCTTTAATTCCCATCCAACCCCAGCCTANCAAAGAAACAAATAAATTTAAATTAATTGAACCAAAACAACCAAAACTTGCAACAAAAAAAATAACAAATTCTAAAAAAACAAAAGNAATACCACCAACATCATATCCATTAATTATAACTGGCTCTAATGAAAAAAATATTATATTTAAAAAATCACCCGAAAAAATAATTGCCTTTGATTCAGCAGCAGTTGAAATAATATATGAAATTGGGGCAGGAGATAAAATNATTGGGACACATTCATTTGTTAATTTCCCGGAAANNGCTAATAATATTGAAAAAGTTGGTGATGCATTTAATTTAAATATTGAATCAGTAATTANCTTAGAACCAGATCTTTTTTATATTTTTTTTGAACAATATATTGATCAATTAGAAAACAATAAAATTCAAGTTTTATATCAAAAATCACTAAATGGAAATTTTGAATCTATTCCTGAAAGAATTATTATGTGGGGGAANATATTAAACAAAAATCAAGAAGCTTTAAATTCTGCAAATTTATTTAAAANAAGATTGAACAATATANAAATATTTTTNANCAATTACTCTGATGGGCCTACTGTATTTTANGATACTGGATCNTTATGGACTCCCGGGCACGATACACTAATAGGGCAAACACTTGATTTATTAAAATTACACAACATAGCAAAAGATATATCTGGTTATAAGCAATACTCTAAAGAATTAATAATACAAAAGAATCCTCAAATAATAATAACTNCCTCTCCCGAATATTTTGCTAATTCTTCTGAATTTAAAAATTTAACTGCTGTAAAAAACAAAAGAATAATAACTATAAATCAAGAATTGTTATCCGTAGCAGGNCCAAGGTTTATAGATGGAATAGAAGAATTAGGTGTNGCTATATATTCNCCTATTTTCAATAAAATATTATTATCAAANATAGATAAATAANATTGAGTACAAAAACAAATATTNAAGAAATTATTTATATTAAAACAACAAGAAATTTTATAAGCATTATATTTTTAATTTTATTATTAATATTTATATTTATACTTTCTNTCTTTCTTGGCCCATCTAAAATAAATGCNTTTGAAATTATAAAAATAATAACTTCTAATATCTTTNCAAATAAATCTGAATTTATTTTATCAAATAGTGCTCATACAATTATTGTTAATCTCAGAATCCCNAGATCTTTANTGGCCATAACAACTGGNATTATTTTATCTAGNTCTGGAAGCNCTTNCCANGCAATTTTTAAAAACCCTTTAGCTGACCCCTATCTACTTGGGGTTGGNACNGGAGCAGGATTAGGNGCAGTNATTGGCTTAACAATTTATCCCTCAAATATGTCATTNGCAAATGTTGGGGCTGCTTTATTTGCTTTCACAGGNGGGTTNTTAGCTGTATTTTTAACCTATAATCTNTCNAATTATTCAAAAAACTTAAATCANCTTTCATTAATNCTNGCAGGAGTAGCTATAACTTCTATTTTGGGAGCATNTACAACATTAATATTAATTACACAAAACCCTGAAATTAAACCCATACTAAGCTGGCTATTAGGNGGTTTTTCNCTTGCATCATGGGAACATTTTAATATTGTCTTTTTTTCAGGGATGCCTTGTGTTATTTTGCTCTTTTCACAACATAATAAAATTAACATATTAAATTTAGATTCAAAACAAGTAAAATCTCTNGGAATAAACGAAAGNAAAACTATAACTCTCCTNATTATTGCTTCTACTTTATCTTCCTCAATAGCTGTATCACAAACAGGGATCATAGGTTTTATTGGATTAGTTGCACCTCATATTTCAAGAATGNCNTGGGGAACAAATCCAAAATATTTAATTCCNCANGCCTCNTTAATTGGAGCTATAATTTTATTNTCTTCAGACATAATAGCAAAAACAATATTATCTCCAACTGAAATTCCAGTAGGNNTAATAACAGCATTTTTAGGCTTTCCTNTTTTTGTACATTTATTAAGAAAAGAAGGAAATATAAATGGATAAAATATCATNTATTTCTCTAAACAAAACNTCATTAAAATTTAACAATTCTTCTTTCGAATTNTTTGCAAATTTAANTATTAAAAAAGGTGAAAANATTTTACTNATTGGNCCAAACGGAAGTGGNAAATCTTCATTAATTCAATTAATTTCCGGGCATATTACTCCAAGCAAAGGAGAAGTACTACTCAAAAATATTCACAANNCANATAAAGGATCAAAAGAAATATCAGAATTNATATCTTATATGCCNCAATCNCCNTATCTNCCATTNCATTTTGATGTTTTTGATTTTGTAATAACAGGTCGTTNTNCCAACAAAAACATCAAAACAAATTTATCTNAAAATGATTATAAACTAACAATGCAAATTCTAAAAAAAATAAATTTATTTAANAAATGGGATTCTAAATTAGCTCATCTTTCTGGAGGGGAAAAACAATTAGCTTTGCTTGCCCATAATTTAATACAAAACAAACCTGTTCAATTGTTTGACGAACCAACATCAAATTTAGATCCATTTAATCAATCNGAAGTGATGAATTTAATCCTATATTCACCCNTAANCAAACCTGTNACAACTATAGTTTCAACACATGATATAAATTTNGCATGGAAATTNAATCGAGTTATTATGATNAAAAATGGTGTAATATTTAAAGATGGATCTCCNNATAAAATAATAAATACCAAAAATTTATCTTNTTTATATGAAAAAGAAATTAAAGTAAAAATAATAAATAATAANCATTTTGTATTAACACATTAATAAANTTTGCTACTNCAATGAATTCAAAATACANNTCAAGTCTAAAAAAACTACTCTTAACAACGCCCACAGATCGTAAATTATATTTATCAAAAAGAAAAATTAGAATTAAAAATATACTTAAAAATCTTAANCTAGATAAAAATCAAATNCCCACNATTCATGTTGTAGGCACAAAGGGNAANGGTAGTACCGCNGCAATAATATCAAGCATATTGAAAGAATCAAATTANACTACCGGCTTATTTACATCCCCTCATTTAACTAAANTAACAGAAAGAATTAGGATTAATTTTAAACCNATTACTCAAAATGATTTCTGTATTTCATTTAATAAAACNTGGGGANAAATAAAATCAAAACATACAAATCTACTTGGAGGAACAAGTTTTTTTGAAGCAATCATGATTATTGCTCTTTGGCACTTTAAAAATAAAAAAANAAACATACAAATATTNGAAGCCGGAATTGGAGGTAANCATGATTCGACAAATTACATAAATCCCATATTAACCTTAATAACAAATATTAGCCTTGATCATCAAAAAACNCTNGGANNCACCNTTGNAAAAATANCACTTGATAAATCAGGGGCAATTAAAGAAAATATTCCNGTAATATCTGCTCCTCAAACAAAAATAGCATTAAATATAATTAAAAAGAAANCANNNCAAACAAACTCTTCTTTAAATTACGTACCTAAATACATTAAAATTACATCTCGAAAAACAACTGATCNNTATCAANCTTTTACTGCAACTACNCAAANAAATNAATACAATATAAAAACCTCTCTCTTNGGAAAATANCAGGTCGAAAATATTTCTTTATCAATATTAGCTGCAGAAAAACTTGTTCAAAAAAATTATAAAATTTCTAAACAAAACATTGAAAATGGAATAGCAAAAACAACATGGGATGGCAGATTACAAATAATAACAAAACACAAAAACACATATTTTATTGATGGCGCGCATAATTTCCATTCTACAATCCAGCTAATTGAATCCTTAAAAGAAATAAACAAANAAAANTTTATTTTAATTTTTGGAGTGTCTTCAGGNCATTTATACAAAAATAGCATTGAAGCATTAACATCAATTTCTAAAGAAATATACTTTGTTAAGTCTCGTCATCCCAAGGCTGTACCAACATCAAATTTCCCCAAAAATATCAACACTCCAAAAAATACTTATTATAAATATCCCGATGTTAAATCAGCATTAATGAAATTAAACAATCAAAATGAGAACATTCTTATTACAGGATCGCTAGCTATAGCAGGTGAAGCATTAGAATATTTAAACAATATAACCCCAGAATTATATCCTTATCTATAACTAAATAATATAATTAACAACTATGAATAAACCATCTAAAATTAAAGCTTATGTTACTGGGNTAGGAGTCGTTTCTCCGTTAGGGGAAGATATTAAAACATATTGGTCTAATCTTATTTCAGGAAAATCTGGAATTGGGCAAATCACATTATGTGATCCCAGTGAGTTCCCATCCAAAATTGCAGGTGAAGTCAAAACCTTTCAACCTGAAAATTATATTAACAAAAAAGAATTAAAAAGAATGGCAAGGTTTTCTCAAATGGCTGTTGCAGCTTCTGCACTTGCNATTGAAAATTCTAANCTNTCATTAACAACAAAAGAAAAAGATTCAACNGCAGTGATAATTGGAAATGGAAANGGAGGATTTCCAGAACTTGAATATAATGCNCGNTTACAAGTTACAAAAGGNGANANGAAAATAAGCCCATATTTTATTCCTATGATTCTTCCAAACATGGCTGCAGCAAATATTTCAAGAATATTTGGATTTAAAGGATTTAGTTCAACAGTTGTAACTGCCTGTGCTGCTAGCACTCAATCAATAGGTGATGCAGCCCAACTTATTAATAACGGCCTTTGTGATGTAGTTTTAGCTGGTGGATGTGAAGCCGGANTAAGNAAACTTGGNCTAGGNGGATTCAGTGCCTTAAGAGCTTTGAGTACAAATAATGATAATCCTGAAAAAGCTAGTCGCCCCTTTGATTTNCTAAGAGACGGATTTGTTCCTGCTGAAGGTGCAGGAATACTCGTTTTAGAATCAGAAGAACACGCATTAAAAAGAAATGCCAATATATTATGTGAAATAATTGGTATGGGAGTTTCTTCTGATGCCTACCATCCAGTTCAACCTGATCCCGAAGGAACTGGGGCAATTTTAGCCATGAAAAGAGCTATTAAAAATGCCAATATTAATATCGAAGATATTGATTATATAAACGCTCACGGAACATCAACCCCTTTGAATGATACATGCGAAACACTTGCAATTAAAAAAACATTTAAAGAAATGGCATACGACATTCCTATTAGTTCAACTAAGTCTATGATTGGGCATGCATTAGGTGGTGCGGGCGCATTAGAAGCAATTGCTACTATATTGTCAATAATTAATCAAAAAGCCCACCCTACAATTAACCTTGAAAACCCAGATCCTGAATGTGACTTAAACTATATTCCCAATAAAGCACAAGATATAAAAATTAAGCATGCAATGTCAAATAATTTTGGTTTTGGCGGTCAAAATGCTAGTATAATTATTAAAAAAGTTGATTAAAAACAAGGGATTAATTTAAGATTCTCAACCTTTAACAACGAATTAAATTTATACCCTGCTTTTTCAATAGCTTGCCTTCCCCCTTCATCTCTGTCAACAACACAAATTATTCCAGCTATGCTACACCCTTGTTTTTCTACTNCTTTAGCAGCCATTAAAAGACTGCCNCCTGTTGTGCAAGTATCATCAACAATAATCACTTTATCTGTTGACCGAATCATTCCCTCAATTTGATTTCCCGTTCCATGTTCTTTAGCAGCTTTTCTTACAATAGCNCCGCGCAATGGAATTTCCTTCTCTTTTGCCTTTATTAAAGTTCCCCCAATTATTGGATCGGCNCCGAGTGTAGGTCCAGCCANGGNATTTGCTTTTTTAGATAAAATTTCATCTAAAATTTCACTAGAGATAATTTCNAAACTTTCTGGAATTAAGCTTATTATNCTTCCGTCAAAATAAATTTTNCTTTTTTTNCCAGAAGAAAGTAAAAAATCCCCGGTTTTAAAAGCTCCTGAGTTTTCAGCAATTTCAATAAGTCTGTTTAATTTNTTTTTCATTACAGATACATTTTATTTTTCAATATATAAGTATATACATTTTCATTTAAATATTGTAAATAACCACTATGTGGGACAGATATTTCAGTGCTGAGATCAAAACCTCTCCCAAGCCTAATAAAACCCTTTATTGTTGTAGATGAAATTTTTTCATCTACATTCTTCAAAAAATGTATTTGAGCTTGNGGGTGAATTTCCAACAACTTGTTCTTAACACTTTTGTTTGAAATGCCGCCCCTTGGAACACAGACAATTTTTGAAGAACTTAAAATATTTAAAGGCTTTTTCCACTTATCCATGTTTATAGCTGCGTCTGATCCAACAATAAAATAAAAATCATTTNTATTNCCNTGGCTTTTTAAGTGCTCTAGTGTTTGGTAAGAATNAGAAGGGGAATCTTTATTAATTTCAAATTTTAATAAACACACTTTTTTATAATCATTGTATATATCATCAGTCAATGCAATTTTAATCATTTCTTGTCTTTGATGCTTGTTTGCAACAACCCGATCGCGCTTCATCCACGGATCGCCGGAAACAACAACATAAAGCCTGTCTAGCCCCAGTTGAATCAGGCTTTCTTTAATAATTTTCAAATGGCCACTGTGTGGCGGATCAAAAGTTCCCCCAAACACCCCGATTTTTTTAATTCCACTCAAGGCTTACGCTTCCTATTTTAACAACATCTCCTTCTTTTACCCCTTTCATCATCAGCTCTTTGGCAATTCCTTTTTGATGCAACACTTTCATAAACTGAGCCATCACATCCCATTTATTTAAATTTACTTTTTCTGCTATTCTTATGATTTGAGGATGAATTATTTCAAATTCATCCTTAATTTTAATTACATTTTCTATTTCTTTAGGATTAATTTTTATAATATCTGCATCAATGTTTTCTGGTTTTAATTTTACATCCCCTAACAACGCATTCTCTATTGTTTTTTTTATTAATAAAATTTCTTTAACNCTTGTTTGGGTTTGGGCTTCATCAGTATTATTATGAGATTTTATTATAACCAATGATTTGTTTTTTAATAAATTTTGGTTTTTTTCTTTTATTATTTCAATTGTATCATCCTCTTCTCCCTCACATAAAAAAACTATAACACGTGCTCTTTCTATATGTTTTAAATATTTGAGCCCTAAATTATTTTCCTTATTTTCTATTCCAGGTATTTCAATTATTTTGTATTGCTTTTTAACTGTTTCTATAGTGCCATTTTCAATTCCGGTTGTTGTATATGGATAAACATTAATTTTAGGCCTGGCGTTCGTTATTTTGGATAAAAAAGAAGATTTCCCGGAATTTGGTTTTCCCACAATGGCCACATCAGATAAAATTAAATAATTCATTTCTATTTCCAGCTCTTCACCTTTTTCTCCTTTTTCTGCAAGTAACGGATATTGAACTACGGAATTGGCTTTTCCAGAATTCCCTTTCCCCCCTCTTCCTCCTTTTGCTACAAGTTTTTTTTGATTGTCTAAAATTTCAAATAATAATTTTTGTTCTTTATCTTCTGTTTTTAATATTTTTGTACCAAATGGAACTGCAATATATTTATCTTTACCTTTTTTTCCTTTTTTATTACCCGAACTTCCTTCATAACCATTGTTAGCATTTATATTTTTTATATGATTATAATTAATTAAAGATGTCGTGTTTCTATCTCCAACAATATATATATTCCCACCATCACCTCCATCACCTCCATCTGGCCCCCCTCTAGGTATAAATTTTTTACGTACTCCACTAATTGCTCCATCACCACCTGAGCCGGCTAATATTAATAATTTAATTTTATCTTTCATTATTTAAAAATAATAATAATTAAGTGTATAAGTTGAAATATATATATAATAACAGGGTTTATGTTAAAAATTTTATGTTTAATGTCTGTGGATAACATATATTTATATTGTTATTATTTTTATTAAAAAAAAACAAAATAAATATAAACAATAGTTATTAACATTTATATATATATAATAAAGTATGTCAGATTTTGGGTTTAATTCAGACTTAATAATTTCTCTTTTTTTAGTTGCGGGATCTTTTTTATTAGCTTTAATTTTAGAGCTTATAGGTGATTTTGTTTTTAAAGCTGGAAAAAACAAAAACGCAACCCTTTTATATAGAGTTGCTTACAATTTAAAAGGCCCCCTGGTTGTTTTTTTTATTATGTCGGGGCTTTTATGGGCAATTTCCTTGTTGGACATTGTGGCAGGAGATTTGGTTTTAGAGGGGTCTGACAGAAAATGGTTAAAAGATTCTTTACTGACAACGTGGGGTGTTATGGTTATAGTGATTTTAACCATATCTTTTTCAAGAGTAACAAGTGTTTTTTTAGACTGGTATTCAAGAAAAATTTTAAAAAAAACCGCTACAGAATTAGACGACAAGTTAGTTCCTCCTTTAAAAAGAATCTTACCAATAATTATTTATCTTTTAGGAGTTCTTCAGCTACTTGGATATTTTGGTTTTTCTATAAGTCCAATTTTGGCTGGGCTTGGGATTGGCGGCATAGCAGTTGCTCTTGCTGTTCAGCCTACGCTTAGTAATTTTTTTGCAGGCACATATGTTTTAACAGAAGGAGCATTAAAAGAAGGAGATTTTATAGAAATAGAAGGAGGTATTGCAGGATATGTTTCATCCGTTGGATGGAGAAGTACAAAAATAAGAGACAGGTTTAATAACCTGGTGCTAATTCCAAATTCTAAAATGGCTGAAAGTGTGGTGACTAATTTTTATAGCCCTGAAACTGCAATAAATATATTAATAACTTCCGGTGTTGCTTATGAAGAAAATTTAGAAAATGTAGAAGCGACTGTAAAAGATACTTTGCAAAAATTATTGTCCGTTTCTGACAATGTTGCTAACAACACACAACCACGGTTTGGTTTTTCAGAATTTGGTGATTCAAACATTAATTTTTGGATTTTTATGCAGGCAAAAGATTGGTCGGCTTCGTTTCAATTAAAAAGTGAAATTATCAAAGCTGTCCACAGTAGCTTTGCTCAAAAAGGAATTACAATTAATTATCCTACCAGAAGGATAATTCAAGATTAATGAATTTCATTAAAAACAATCTAAAAGTTAATGTTTTTTCCCCTTTTAAATATAGAGATTTTACTTATTTATGGCTAGGAGGTGTTACTGCAGGGATGGCCATGTCAATGAAAATACTTATATCAACGCAATGGCTTTATGACGAAACAGGTTCTTCAATTATTGTTGGGTTACTTGGAATAGCCCAGTTAATTCAAATGCCTGTAGTAATTTATGGAGGGGTGATGGCTGACGTTTCAGACAGAAAAAAACTTATGATATATACTCAATTAGTTTCTTTTTTGTTGTTATTAGTTTTAGGAATTCTTGCACAGGGAGAAAGATTAATGCCATGGCATGTTTTTTGTGTCATTGTTATAACAGGCATTACTAGTATGCTTGGGAACTCAAGTCGGCCTGCAATGCTTCCAAGAGTTATTCCAAAGAAGTATATTACTGAAGCTATAGGATTGTCTTCAGCCTCTTTTCAAGTTTCTTCTATAATTTCTCCTTTAATATTTTGGAAATCATTTGAATATCTTGGCCCTGCAGGAGCTTTTTATGTTGCGGCGAGCATTGCTTTTATTAGTGTTTTTTCTCCATTTATGATTAATGCTAGCGGAGAATCTAAAGAAACAAATAAAGAAAAGCCAATCAATTCTATTAAAGAAGGATATAAATTTATTTCTACCCATCCCATACTACCTGGATTATATTTATTAGATATTTTTGTCACAATTGTTAGTTTTTATAGAAATTTGTTCCCGGTATTTTCTTCGCAACTGTATTCAAAGGGAGTTGAGGGAACAGGATTATTAAATGCCTTTAATTCTATTGGAACAATTTTTGGTGCGAGTATAGTTATGTATACTTCTAAGTTAAAAAACAAAGG
>NZNN01000030.1 GCA_002694895.1 Chloroflexota bacterium | reverse complement strand
CTGGATTAATAAGAGCCTGGATAATTAATCCATTTGCCTCTCCTGACCCATTGCATAAAACGATGGAACCCTTGTCAGTTTTAATGCCTCTATCACCATATAATTTATTTGCAGTAAATTCTCTAAGAGATTCATCTCCTTGAACATGAGGATAATATGCCATTTCAATAGAAACTTTTTCTAAATCTGCATCAACTTTAGATTTCAAACCGTCAATTAAGCCATACATAGGGACAGCTTCAAAAGGTGGGTAAGCTATAGCAAAATCATATTTTGCGTGATTAGTTATTACTCTTTCAGCATCAGTTGATTTTTCTGACCATAGATTATCAAAATTAAAATTACTTGATGTACTCATATATCCTCCATTTTCGTAAAAAGTATTTTTAATTATGATAGAAATTAAATTATTAATCAAATAATTTAACTGAATATCTAATATGCGATTTGTCCTTGCATGGACTGAAAACAAATTTTGATTTAATGGTTATAATTGATTATGAAAAATAGGATATTAATTATGAAAATATTATGAAAGATAATTTGGTATTTAATTCATTATGGAATTAATATAAATTTTAGACTATGCTTAATTAAAATGAGGCTTATAAACTTGATATTCCAATGATTGATATGTAGGAGTTTTGATGCATTTAAATATTAATACTAATCCCATTTCACTTGCTCAGTTAAGTAATATTTGGCGAGAGGATATTACTGTTACGATTGATGCTTTGGCTAAAGATAAAATTCTTATATCTAATGAGGTCGTTCGTGATGCTTTAGTTAATAACATAAAAATATATGGGGTCAATACTGGCTCTGGACAGCTTTCAAAGACACAAATTGACCAAAAAGAACTTTCTATTTTACAAAGAAATTTGGTTGTGTCTCATGCCACAGGTGTTGGCAAAGATCTTTCAATACCAGTTGTGCGATTGGCCATGATATTAAAGTTAAATACTTTGGCTCAGGGGTATTCTGGTGTGACTGAGGAGCTTGTGAATATTTTTTGTGAATTTATTAATAATGCTATTTATCCGTGTGTTCCTTCAAAAGGATCAGTGGGTGCATCTGGTGATTTAGCTCCTCTTGCTCATATCGCTCAAGCATTACTAGGAGAGGGTGATGTGTATTATCAGGGAAAGAAAATAAGCGCTAAGATAGCACTTAAAAAAATAGGTAAGGCACCTTATGAATTCAAACCGAAAGAAGGTTTGGCTTTACTGAATGGAACACAGATTTCAACTGCAATCTCTCTAGGTGCATTATTTAGGACAGAATCCCTATTATCTGGAGCTTTAATTTCAGGAACAATGGCAGTTGATGCTATAAAGGGAAGTGTTGTACCTTTTAGAGAAGATATTAATAGAATTAGACCTCATAAAGGCCAAATTGCAGTTGCTGGTATAGTAAGATCCTTAATTGAAGGAAGCGAAATTAAAGATTCTCATATTGATTGCGATAGGATACAAGACCCTTATTCAATACGTTGCCAGCCACAAGTTATGGGCTCGTGCCTTGGGGCAATGAACCATGTTTCTAAAGTTCTTAGTATTGAATCAAACTCAGTCACTGATAATCCACTTGTTTTTTCCGATTCTAACGAAGTGGTTTCTGGTGGTAATTTTCATGCAGAACCTGTTGCATTTGTATCTGATTATTTAGCTTTAGCAATTTCTGAGATTGGAGCTTTGTCAGAGAGACGTATTGCATTACTTAACGATGAAAACCATAGTGGATTGCCTCCGTTTTTGGTTAAGGACGGCGGAATTAATTCTGGGTTTATGAATTCACAAGTAACTGCTGCAGCGTTAGCATCAGAAAATAAATCTTTAGCACATCCTGCGAGTGTGGACAGTATGCCAACATCAGCTAATCAAGAAGATCATGTAAGTATGGCAACTTTTGCTGCTTCTAGATTGCATAATATGATTGATAATTCTATGCATATTGTTGCAATAGAATTATTAGCTACTGCTCAGGGGATATCATTTCACCGACCTAAAAGAAGTTCGATTATTATTGAGGATATTATTAAACAATTAAGAGTTATTTCACCTCAATATATTCATGACCGTTCTCTTTCTGAAGAAATCGAAAACGTTTTTAAAATGATTGAAGATGGCAATTTTAATAATTACTGTCGTTCTATTTTACCTAGTTATTTAATTTAAATAATTTAGTAACTATTAATCAAATTATGGTTTTCTTAATCGAATTGATTGAGGTGTTATTTCTAATAATTCATCATTCATAATTTCTAAAGCACGTTCCAAAGTTAGTTTAATTGGCGGGGTTAAATTTAATGAATCATCAGCTCCGGAAGCACGCATATTAGTAAGTTGTTTGCCTTTTGTTGGATTAACTGCTAAATCCGTACCTTTACTTACATTTCCTATAACCATTCCTTTATAAACTTTAGTATTAGGTCCTATATATAAAGTACCTCGGTCCTGTAAATTATATAAAGCGTAACCTAAAGCTTTTCCTTCTGCCATAGAAACCATTGCCCCCATTTCAGTTCTTTTGATTTCACCTAAATGTTTTTTGAACCCTATAACTCTAGAAGACATTATTCCTTCTCCTCGCGTGTCTACAATAAATTCTGTCCTAAATCCCAAAAGACCTCTTGTGGGAATTTCAAAAACTATCCTAGTGTTTGAATTTATAGTTTTCATTTCATTCATAATTCCTTTTCGTTTAGATATTTTTTCAATAATTACTCCTGACATTTTTTCAGGTATATCAACAGTTAGTTCTTCAAAAGGTTCGTGAATTTTATTATCTATTGTTTTAAGTATTACTTTTGGTTGAGATACTTGAACTTCATAACCTTCTCTCCGCATATTTTCAAGGAAAATTGCTATATGCATTTCGCCCCGCCCATAAACAGTAAATTTATCTGGTTTTGAAAAATCTACTTTAACCCCCACATTAACTTCCAGTTCTTTTTCTAACCTTTCTCTAATTTGAGAACTAGTTACAAATTTCCCTTCTTTCCCTGAAAATGGAGAATCATTTACCATGAATCCAAGTGAAATAGTAGGTTCATCAACAGAAATATTTGGAAGTGATTTAGATTCTTCATTTTGTGTAATTGTATCTCCGATATATATTTCAGGAAATCCTGCTACTAAAACTATATCTCCTGCATAAGCTTTTTTTACTTCNTTTCTNANGAATCCTTCAAANGTAAATATTTTTGTAACCTGACGTTTTTGAATTANNCCTTTATCTTGAATTACATATAAGTAATCCTTTTCATTTAAAGTTCCNTCNTAAATTCTTGCTATAGCNANNCTTCCAAGATAATTATCATAATCTAAATTAAAACATTGCATCCGTAANGGNANGTNGCTTTCNGAATTTGNTGGNTTTATATTTAATAATATNGAATCTAAAAGAGGTGNCATGTCTAATGTTTCATCTTNTAATTNAAATTTTGAGACCCCGTCTTTCCCGGTTGTGTATATAATTTCAAAATCTAACTGTTCATTATTAGCTCCAAGNTCCATAAATAATTCTAATATTTCATCGATAACTTCTTTGGGTCTTGCAGCATCTTTATCGATTTTATTTAATATAACTAGAGGTTTCAGGCCTAATTCTAATGATTTTTTAAGCACAAATTTTGTTTGGGGCATAGGTCCTTCTTGAGCATCCACCACCAATAATACAGAATCAATTGATCTTAAAACCCTTTCAACTTCAGAACCAAAATCTGCATGCCCAGGAGTATCAACAATATTAATTTTGGTCCCTTTATAAAACATTGATGCATTTTTTGCATAAATTGTAATACCTCTTTCTTGTTCCAGNTCATNACTATCCATAGTAGAGAGTGAATCTTTTGTAGCACCAGTGTGACGCATTAAAGCATCAGTAATACTTGTTTTTCCATGATCTACATGAGCAATTATTGCTATATTTCTAATTTCCATAAAAACACATAAAAAGTTTCGAATAAATAAATAAAGATTAAATGCAGTGCACACTATATCAATTAGGTATTATAATGTCCATATAACTAGTGGATCTAAAAAAATTAAAGAAGAAAAGATTTAATGTCAAAATAGGATCAAGTAATGNCAGAGATTAGAAGNAATTTTCAAAATCTTTACGATAATTGCACTACAGCTGGAGCTACNGGNTCTGCTAGNTTTGATGGTAANNCCATAATAGGAAGTACGAGTGACGATCCATTTACNACAAGAACAAGACTTGTTGTTGTATCTCCAAAAAATGGACATAAATTTATTGCAACTCAAATAGTNTCAGGGGATACAAGTAAAATTCCAGATTTTAATAATATGCATACACGCGGGTTAAATGATAAAGGTTTTGCTTATACCTGGTCTGCTGCTGGGCCTAACCCAGATATTGAGCCTATTAGCTCTCAGGCAATTGGGGTACCATTTTATCAGTTTGGACAATTACTATTGAGTGAAGCTGATTCTGTTGAAGATGCAATTGGATTACTTGAATCTTTTCCGAGAGCCATTCATGGGAATTTCTTGTTTGCTGATACTACTGGAGAGATTGCTTTGATTGAAGTAAGTACACGTTCACTAAATATAGAAACTCGTATTAGTGATGGATGGATTGGAAGAAGTAATCATTGGATTTCAGAACAAATGTGTAAGATTAGCCAGGCACCTCAAGAGACGGATTCTACAGTTGTACGTTATGACAGGATATTAACTTTAATGAATGAACGTGAATGCAAAGTTGATTTGGATTTTTTGGCATCGTGTTTTAGTGATCACTGTACATTAAATGAAACAGGTTGGTCTATTTGTGCACATGGGTATACTAGAAATCAAAATCGTGAAGGACGAGGTGGAACAGTTAGCTCTGAGATTATACTCCCATCTAAAGGTGTTATGAATTATTGTTATGGATGGCCTTGTGGCGGAAATGTAGATTACCCAGAGGATCAAGTATATCAAGATCGCTCGTGGGGAGAGTATTTGTCATTTGATTTGGACAAACTAAATACTGGAGAGTATGTAACTGTGGATGGAAGATTAACTCCTTTGGCTATTAGTTATCTTGCTCAGAGAAAATAGAAAAGGTATTTAAAATAAATAACTTAGTAATTCTTCAAAAAAGTTTAAAAATCAGAATAATGATTATTTTATTATTCTGCCTATTTATAGTAACTATTAATCAAACAATTGTCTCAATTGCAGGACCATCTATATTAGCAGAGCTTGGAGGGTTTAAATATTATTCATGGATTTTTGCTGGAACTGCTTTAACCGCTGCAATTTGTTCACCTATAACTGGAAAGTTATATGATTTGTACGGATCTAAAATAATAATAATCTTTTTTTTATTTATATTTATTTTTGCAATTTTATTTTGTGGTTTAAGTAATTCAATGTTCTCTCTAATAATCTTCAGAACAATACAGGGGGCTGGTATAGGAGGTGTGTACGGTATAATTTGGATAATGACTGCTTCTCTTTGGAATCCAGAAGAAAGAGGAAAGTGGGTTGGAATTGCTACAGCAAGCTTTACAGTAGGAACAATGATTGGACCGGTTATGGGTGGTTTTATAAGTGAAACTATTGGATGGAGATGGATTTTCTTTCTTAATTTACCTTTACCCATGATCTTGATAGCTGCAATATTAATGGTTTTCCCAAGTCAGGAAAAAGTAATCTCGAAAAAATTTGATTATAAAGGGACAATAATTTTTATATTATTCGTTAGTAGTTTTCTTATTGGGATTTCAAATATTGTTCAAGACAATTCATATAGGTATATAAATTCTATAATTATATTTTCAGCTTCTTTTTGCTCTTTAGGTTTATTTATATATATAGAAAAAAAAGAAAAAGAAAATGCTCTGATAGATTTAAGTTTATTTAAATATAAATTTTTTATAGGCGGAACTCTTGGATCTATATTTCTTGTTAGCGCATTTGTAACCTGGAGTGTGTTTTTGCCTCTTTCGTTAGTTACAGTGTACGGATATTCTCTATCTCAGGCATCAATTCCATTAATGACATATGCCATAGGAATTGCTTTAGGTTCAAGTTTCTTTGGGTTTTTTATTTCAAATGAAAAATTACAACTTCCTATAGCTTTGATCGGATTTATTTTAACAACAATTGCTTTTTCTATTTCAGGTTATACATATTTGGATATAAATTTTAATTTATTATTAATAATTGCTTTTATAATTGGCTTTGGTTTTGCTGGGACTATTACTGCATATATAGTGCCTATACAAAATAAACTTCCTGAAAAAAAAATTGGAGTTGTCACTACCTGGCTTCAATTTTCAAGAATATTCGGAAATTCTTTTGGCACATCTATACTGGGAGTTATTTTATTATTGAATATGAATAGCTACAACTTCGAACCCCCTAGAGAATATATTTATAATCCTGATAATATTTCCTCAATAGAAAAAATAGAAGAAATTAGAGAAAAATATGTAAACTCAGGTAATATAGAATTATTTGATAAGGATCTCAAATCTTCCAAGAATAATCTTAATAATGGACTTAGATATGTTTATTTTTCATCAAGTATAGCTGGTATTATTGGTATTATTATTTCTATTTTCATATTTCCTAAGCCTGCTCTATTACGTATTTTAATTAGAAAAAAATCTTAATTATTTTTATATACCTAATATTTTTGAAGCATTNTTTAAAAATATATTTTCTTCNAATTNTTTNGNAANATNTAATTTTNCCCAATCGTTTAACCATCTTTCNGGNGNAATAAAAGGATAATCGGATCCAAATAATATTTTGTNATTAAGTCGGGTAATTGATTCATGTATNAGTTCTTTTGGAATNTANTTTGGNNNCCANCCCGAAAGATCNATAAATACATTNGGTTTATGTAAAGCNACTGCAATTTGATCATTTATCCATGGCCAACCAGGATGAGCTAATATGATAGTTAAATNNGGGAAATCAGCTGCNACATCATCCATTCCTGGNATAGGTGCACTATATTTTAATTTTAAACCTCCACCTCCAGGNGTACCTGTACCNGATGCTGCCATTCCGCAATGAAAAAGTACGGGCACAGATAGTTCTGAACATTTTTGATAAAGAGGATAAAATTTCTCATCATTTGGATAAAACGCTTGTTGAACAGGATGTAATTTTAAGCCTTTCAGACCCAGGTCGACTACTGATCTCTCTAATTCTTCAATAGCTTGTTTCTCTTTCCAAGGATCTATAGCAGCAAAAGCTATGAATACATCAGAATGTTCTTTGACAACACTAGAAATATAGTCATTGGAATCAGGTATTTCTCCTGTTGTAGTTTCAGAATCTATTGAAAGTAAGAGAGCCATCATATCTAATTTTCTGTACATATTTGCTATGCTATTTATAGTTTCATTATTATCATTAACATTGAAAAAGTTACGTAAGGTGCTTTCCATATCAGAAGGAGGTAATCCAGGTTGCCTTGGAATGTGTACATGCATGTCGATTGCTTTCAATATCAAAAACCTTTATAGTCAAATTCATTTAATAAAATAACAGAGTTTTACCTGTATATAAAGGTAAATTAAATATTTTAATAGGGGGGTATCATGAAAAATAATGTTCATTACTCAAAATTAACACCTATATCATTTTTGGAAAGAAGTACTTATGTATACCCAAATAAGCCTGCAATNAAATATGGAGATCGTTCATATACATATCAAGAATTTTCNGANAGAGTGAATAAACTTGCNGGAGCATTAAAATCTCAAGGNCTNNNAAGAGGAGAAAAAGTAGGATTTTTAGTTCCAAATATTCCAGAGATGCTTGAAGGACATTTCGCACCTTTGAAAATAGGAGCAGTGTTAGTAGCAATAAATATTCGTTTATCAGGCCGAGAAATATCATATATATTAAATCATTCTGAAGCTAAAATTCTTGTTTTTGATTCAGAATATGGAGATATAATTGAAAAAATTAAACCTGAACTTAAAAATATTAAATGCTTTGTTCAAATTGTTGATACAGAACCTGAAAATACTAATATTGAATCTATCGAATATGAGCAATTTTTATTAAGTTCATCTGAAGGTGAGCATTCCATATCNTTAGAATCAGAAGAAGATGCTGTTACAATAAATTACACATCTGGAACTACAGGGATGCCAAAAGGTGTTCAATATAGTTCAAGGGGTGCATATATTTCTGCTTTAGGGAATGTAATAGAATCTGGTATGTCTAGTAAAACAAATTATCTATGGACTCTTCCTATGTTTCATTGCAATGGATGGTGTTATCCATGGGCAGTAACAGCAGTTGGAGGAACGCATGTGTGTTTAAGGCAAGTTCGNCCTGATGAAATATATAGATTAATATCTAAAGAAAACATTACTAACATGTGTTGCGCGCCAACAGTTTTAACTGCAATGTATACTAGTAAGGATGCTGAAGGTCAAAATTTAAGTGGTTTAACNGTTCTGACTGGAGGTGCTCCGCCGGCACCACAAGTAATAAGAAGTATAGAGCAAATGGGAGCTGAAATAATTCATATTTATGGATTAACTGAGACCTATGGGCCAATGACATTATGTGAGTATCAACCTTCATGGGAATTAATAAGTAGCGAAGAGCGTGTGAAAATTAAATCCAANCAAGGAGTNCCTTATATAACTGCTGATGANGGNTTAAGAGTAGTAGATGAAAACATGAATGATGTAATTNAAAATGGAGAACAAATGGGAGAAGTTGTTATGCGNGGAAANATGGTTATGTCCGGTTATTTTAATGATAAAGATGCAACNGANAAAGCATTTACAGGCGGATGGTTTCATTCNGGAGACCTGGCNGTATGGCACAGTGATGGATATATAGAATTACAAGACAGAGCTAAAGATATAATTATTTCTGGTGGAGAAAACATTTCCAGCCAACAGGTAGAAAAAGTCTTAATGGAAAATGAAGGTGTTGCTGAAGTAAGTGTTATAGGAGTTCCTGATGATAAATGGGGTGAAGTTCCCAAAGCTTTTGTAACAACACGTGAAGGTACCATATTAACTGAAGAAGAGTTGATTGAATTTGCTAAAGAAAGAATAGCTCGATTTAAAGCTCCAAAATATGTNGAATTTGGACCTTTNCCAAAAACTGCAACAGGGAAAATACAAAAATATGTATTAAGAGAAAAAGAGTGGGCTGGTAAAGAAAAACGGATTCAAGGNTCACTTTAAACTTACTTTTGAATTAACGATTATAATTTTTTATATACGTATTATATATATGTATTAATTGATGAAAAGGAGAAATAATGAGTAGGGTAAAACATATTAAATGGAGCCTTGATTTTGTCCATCGAGCTTTACGTGATGCTTGCAATGGAACAAATGAACAAATTCATTTTGTCCCTGAATCTGGTAGTCATTCTATAGCATGGTGTTTGTGGCATACTACAAGAATTGAAGATTTGATAGTAAATCTTGTAATAAGAGAATCTGATACAGTATGGGATGAAGATTGGGCAAATAAAACAGGGTTGCCTTTTGATGGGTTTGGTACAGGACAAACAGATGAAGATGCACAAAAAGTTGAAATTTCTGATATGAAAGCATTCAAAGATTATCAAGATTTGGTATGGAAATCTACAGGTACTTTATTGAATGAACTTAAAGATGAAGATCTTTTAAGACAGGTTAAATCTAGCGCAGGAACTGAATCAATTGATGAGTCTATTTCATTACATATGTTAGGTCATTTTAATGGTCACAGAGGTGAAATGAATTTACTCCGAGGTATGCAGGGGATGGATCCTTTATTAATGCAAGAAGGTACACATTAAATTTTATCAGTCACAATTAATTAATGTATTTATTTTATAGTCTATTGATTTGAACTCCATTAGGATCAAAGTTACTTGGTAATAACCATTTTTCGAATTTCTTTTTTAATGTTGGCCATTCCTTATCAATTATAGAAAACCAAGCAGTATCTCTGTTCCTGTTTTTATAAATTGTAGCTTGTCTGAAAATTCCTTCAAAAGTAAAACCCAATCTCTTGGCTGCGTTTTTGGAAGGTACATTATAATTGTCACATTTCCATTCATAACGCCGATATCCCCATTCTTCAAAAACTCTTTTCATCATGAGATACATTGATTCAGTAGCCATTATAGTTTTTTGTAATTTTGGAGAGAAGTGAATATTTCCGATTTCTATTACACCAATTGTTGGTTCTATTCTAAGATGACTTGCTAGTCCTACTGCATCAGTATTTTTAGAATCAATAATTGCATAATATATAGGATCTTTCCCGGAACAATCAGATTTAAGCCAAGCATGAAATTCTTCAAATTTATGAAAAGGATCAGATGATAAATAGGTCCAATTTGAATCATCTTTATGTATTGAGAAAGAGTCATATAATTGTTTGGCATGTTTACTGATATTTAAAGGAACAACTTCACAATATTTTCCTTTTATTTTCCTTTTATCAGGATATAAACTTGGAGTCCAATTATTTATTTGGAATCCAAGTTTTTGATTTAATTTATTTTTATCCATAATTAAATAATATTATCATTTAACAATGAAATAAAGAATTTTTTTAAATGAATCGTTTACTTAAGATAAATAGTAGCTATTTTATTTAATGTGTTCCATTGATTAATATTTAATGATAATGTTTTGTTATCTCCCGTCTTTCTTTCAATTTCAATTGTATAACCGGTGAATGTATATTCGGAAAAATCCTTGTTGATAGATTGTATTTTTACATTCCCAATATCCATAGCTAAAGAATTTATGTCAGTGTCTTGTGTAAATTCATTAGCTAAATTGTCGCTATGATTATTATGTTTCCATTCAATAGATTTGACTTTACCAAATACTGGGAAAGTTTTTTTTCTGATTGATCTTACTTCTATTTGGTTAGGTTTTGATTGTACTGATTTATCAGGTACAGCAAAATAATACCACCATCTTGGTGGGCTATCTTTACTTCTGTCTTGCTTTATTATGTTAATGAATTCAATAGGAGAATCAGAATTGATTTTTATAACTCCTAAACTTTTGCGATGCCAAGGATTTTGAAGTTTGTCAGCTCGAATTCCTCTCTTAGACATTTCGCATTCAATACCTAAATCCATTAAATTCTTATATAGATTGTCTCTGGCTTTATCTCTGATATTTTCTAACATACTAATATATATAGCAGATAGTCTTGAAATTTATAATTTGTTTATAGGTGTTGAGCTAGTTTATTTAAATGATAGTTATTCTCTGGTTGGAAATTTGGTTATAATTTGAATATGACTGAAATCCATACAGATAGATTAATATTAAGAAAGGCTATAAGTAAACAAGATAAAATATCACTTGTTTCACAAATAGGAGATTGGGAAGTTGTGAAATGGTTAGCAAATGTGCCCTATCCTTATACTTACAATGATTGCGAAGATTACTTTTTAATTAGTAATAGTAATCAATTTGCTTTAAATATATTCCTGGATAATAAATTAATAGGTGGCGTAAGTTTAACTCTTGATGGTGACAATTATTATGATCTTGGTTATTGGTTAGGAAAAGATTATTGGGGAAAAGGGTATGCTACAGAATCAAGTAAAAAATTACTAGAATATGCATTGGAAAAATTAAATTCACCTAAAATTAAATCAGGATATTTTGTAGATAATCTTTCATCAGGAAATGTTTTAAAAAAACTAGGATTTAAAGAGGTAGGAATAGAAAAAAGATACTCTGATTCTAATAAAAAAGAAATGGATTTGATGTTGGTAGTGTTGTAAATATTTAAGTTATAAATGAATGTTCGGGGTGAGATTTAAATTATTGCGAACCTAAGTTCAAAAGATTTTAAGAATCACTAGCAATTTTTGGTCTTTTAGTGTTTTTATTTATCTTGCAATTAGAATAAAGAAAAGTTATAACAAAATAGAATATTTTTTTATACATTACTGGAGGATAAAAAATGAATTCTAAAACTATTGGTTCTTTATTAATATTAGGTACTATTTTAACAATGGGAGTGTGGATGGTTTTTGACCTTGGCACCGACAGTATGTCTGCTGCTGAACGATTGAAAGTATTTATAGCAAATAAAACACAAGTGCAAATTGTAACATTAGTTACATCGTTAGGGTTTATTTGTTTAGTTTTGGGTCTTTATTATTCAACTCGAAATTTGCTGGAAAATATAGTTTCTGAAATTGGTGGCCTACTATTAATTTCTTCATTGCCAATTATGGTAGCTTTAAATATGTCTGACATTGTAGCTTTAGAAATGGAAAAACAATTTTCAAATGGTGCTGATATATTAACCGCTGGCAGTGCTTTTGAAGGTTTAATCGTGATGTTCATGGGTGGTATATTTTTGATAGGTATCGGATTAGCCTTAGAAAGAAAATTTGAATACAAATATTTTATGGGAGGAATTATTGGTGTATTATTGGCAATTACTTCAGGGTTTGCACTAATAAGTTCATTTGGAATAGATTTGGGTATATTAGATTTTATTGGTTGGCTTGGAACTTGGGCATTAATGTTGGTGACTGGTGTGCTAATTCTTTTACAAAAAGAAAAGAAAAAAAGATAAATTCTATAAATTAGTGTAAATAAATTAATAAATATGATTTTGATTCTACTATGTGTGGAAGATTTTCAGTAAATATAGATTATGAAGAACTAAAAGGAAGATACCCTAATCATAAAGTTGTGCCTGTAAAATCATTTTTTAATTTTGCCCCCACTATGCAATTACCTGTAATAATTGATAAAGATGTAATCAATATGAAGTGGGGGTTAATACCTTCTTGGGCTAAGGATAATTCCTTTGCAAGTAAAATGATAAATGCAAGAAGTGAAACTTTATTAGAAAAACCTTCTTTTAAAAATTTAGTGGATACTAACAGATGCATAATTGTATCCAATGGATTTTATGAATGGGATACTAAAACTAAAAG
>NZNN01000029.1:4899-39491 GCA_002694895.1 Chloroflexota bacterium | reverse complement strand
AGATAAATCTGATTTTAAAATATAAGATGTATTTTTAAAACTATTATTGAAAAATACTTTTTTTAAATTCATTTATGACCTTTATATGACCTTTAATTCATTTGCAAAAAGAATATATTTGGGTAATCTAATTGAAATAATATTATCATATTAATAATAATTAATATTTTATCAAGTTTAAATAAAACTAAAGACAAGTAAATGAAAATAATTGATATTTTAAATTCGAAAAAAACAATTTCTTTTGAATTTTTTCCACCAAAACGAGATTCAGATCTACCTAAGTTACACGAAACAGTTGATAGATTATCTACATTCAATCCAGATTTTGTTTCTTTCACATATGGCGCAGGAGGTAATACAAGACAACTCACTACACAAGTTTCTAAAGAAGCAAAATTGTCTGATAAATTCGAAGTAATGTCACATTTAACTTGTATCGCACATAATAAAGCAGAAATTATAAATATTTTAAAAGATTTAACTCTATCAAATATTGAAAATATTATTGCATTAAGAGGAGATACCCCCAAAGATATAACTATTTCAAAAAACAACTTAAAACATGCAACTGATCTTATAGAAATTATAAAATCCAATTTCAGTAACTTTTGTATAGCAGGAGCTTGTTATCCTGAATTCCACCCTGAATCAAACAATCCTGTTGATGATATAAAATTTACAAAAATGAAACAAGATAAGGGGGTAGATTTCTTGATAACACAACTCTTCTTTGATAATAAAGATTTTTTATCATTCAGAGAAAAGGCTATTAAACTTGGAATTACAATACCCATTATCCCTGGTATATTACCTATAACTAGTACAAAACAAATAAGAAGATTTACAAAACTTTGTGGAGCTAAAATTCCACTAAAGCTAAATGAGAAATTAGAGAATTCAATTAACGATGATCAGGAAACAACAAAGCTAGGAATTGAATATGCCACCAATCAGATTTTAGAGCTTATAGACAACGATATCCCTGGTATTCATTTCTATTCATTGAATAAAACTAGCTCTGTAGGGCACGTTTTAAACAATTTAGGTATATCTAATCAAACTCCTGAGTATATAATATAAAATTATTATTTCAACTCACTTTAAAACATTCATATAATGCTTTCAAAATCCACAAGATTAAATCAAAATAAATTTATTTATACTTCAGAACTTACTCCACCTAAAGGGATTGATTTATCAAAACTAATAAATACAGCTTCAGATTTAAACATGATCGATGCATTTAATATTACAGATAATCATAATTCTAAAATGACTATGGCACCAATTGGTTTAGCCAGAAAATTAATAGAAAATAATATAGAACCAATTTATCAAATTACTTGCAGAGACAGAAATTCAATGGCAATACAATCCGATTTACTAGCTGCATATTCATTGGGAATAAATAATGTTCTATGTATGTCAGGAGAAAGTGTTAAATACGGAGATCATCCTAATGCAAAAGATGTGTTTGAAATTAGCTCTGAAGAATTAATAGAAACAATAACTAAACTTAATAACGGTTATGACTATGCTGATAACAAATTAGACTCTGTTACAAATTTCAATATTGGAGCGGTTGTAAATCCCGGATCAAATACAATTGAAAAAGAATTAAAAAAATTCGAAAATAAAATTAAAAATGGAGCAACTTTTTTTCAAACTCAGGCAATATATGATCCCAAAACTCTAAATAACATAATACAAATTAAGCAAAATAAAAATATTAAAATCTTAGCAGGATATATCCCTATAAAATCTGTAAAGATGGCAAATTTTTTAAATAATAAAGTACCAGGCATACAAGTCCCTGAAAATATTATTAATTTAATGAAAAAAACTAACGATCCTCAAAAAACATGTATTGAAATAAGCAAAGAAACAATTTCAGAAATAAAAGCCATAAAAGGAATTGATGGAGTGCATATAATGGCACTTGGTTGGGAACATTTAATTCCTAAAATGATTTAATTTCTATTGTTAATTATTATATTTATTAAAAATGATTCAAATCACTTATATTAAGTGTTTAAATATCTTAATTTATTTGTCAAAATATCTGATAAACATATTATAAGGAGCATCTCATGGATATAAATAAAGTTAAAAGTGAAATCAGGGGGCCAGCTTCGTTAATAATGTTGCCTTTTGACGAAAATTTAAATCTTGATCTTGAAGGATTAAAAAATAATTTACAGTATACGCTTGATGAAGGAATGAGTACAGGAAGAGGATTTTGGATTGTCCCTTGTGGCACTGGGGAGTATCTGAATATAACACCTGAAGAACATAAATCAATAGTGGAATCCGCTGTTGAAATTGGAAAGGGAAAAATAACAATAGTTGCCGGATGTGCGGGAATAAACCCTAATGATGTGATAGATCTTGTTAACCAATCGGAAGAAGCTGGTGCAGAGTACGTAATGGTACCTCCGCCTTTTTACGAAGCACTTGATGAAGAGGCAATGTGTGAATGGTATCGTATAATTGCAGAATCAACAAACCTTGGATTAGTTATTTATGATCAATCATGGCGAGTAGGACTTGGAACCAATCTAACACTTCCTGTAATTGACAAATTATCCAATATAGATAATGTAGTTTCAATGAAATATGGAAGCCCAAATATTTTCAATGACACTATAGTTGCCCTTGAAGAATTTGCCCCACGTTTTGCATTTATAGATAATTCATTAGGATACTTAGCTTCTGTATCACATATGCATGGAGCAACAGGATGGATATCAGGTCCATCTAGTTGGTGGCCAGAATTTGAATTAGGAATATTAGATTTACTTGAAGATGGTAAATACAAAGAGGCTGATAAAGAACATGCAAGAATAACTCCTTACATGGCAAAATTTCATGGCGAATTTTGGAAGGCATCAAAGTATTGGCATAACGCTGCTATCATAAAAGCTTCTATGGAATATGTAGGATTAACTGGCGGGCCTGTCAGGCCTCCTTTCAGGGAATTAAACAAAGAAGAAAAAAATGAATTATTTAACATTATGTCCGATATGGATGTTAAAAAGAAAAACTAAAATAATTAAAGATGAGGTAAAAAATGGCAGACGATATTTTTGGAGAAATTTACAAAGAAATGGGTGCAAAACCTATAATTAATGCAATTGGTAGCGTAACTTTGCTAGGTGGATCAACACCAAAACCAGTAGTTAAAGAAGCTATGGACCGTGCAGATGCAGCATATGTTAACCTACCTCATCTCCAGGAAGTTGTAGGTAAAAAAATAGCTGACTACTGTAATGTCCCTTCTGCATATGTAACATCTGGTGCTGGAGCAGCACTAGCTTTAGCAGGAGCAGCTTTTATGGCAGGAAATGACGATGATTTAATACAGCAATTACCCAATACATCTGGTATGAAAGGAGAAATGTTAATCCAA
This sequence comes from Chloroflexota bacterium, assembly GCA_002694895.1. Classification (GTDB taxonomy): domain Bacteria; phylum Chloroflexota; class Dehalococcoidia; order Lucifugimonadales. Next base: position 36,079 of record NZNN01000029.1, on the reverse strand, counting down.
AAATGTCAAAGATATTGGTATGACAGATGTATCGAGGTTTCTGGAGCAAAACTTGTTGAATTTGGTGATGAATTAGGTGCAGTTGAATCTGATTTAGAAAATGCAATAACAGAACAAACTTGTGGAATAACCTGGGTAGCTAATGAGTTATCTCCAGGCACAGTAGTTGGAAATAATATACAAACAAACCCATTAAGCCTAGAGAAAGTTATTGAAATTGCAAAAAAACACGGTATATACGTATTAGTAGATGCTGCCGCTCAAATATATCCATTAGATATTCTAGGAAAATATATAAGAATGGGCGCGGATGCTCAGGTTATTGCTGCAAAATATATGGGAGCATCACAGTCAGTAGGTTTAGCTCTTGGTACTGAAGAAATGATTGGAAAAATTGCTAATCAATCTTTTACTGGATACGAAGGAAGAAGAATCAGAGGTATTGGAAGACCTATGAAAGTTGATAGACAAGAAATTATTGGTGTTACAGTTGCAGTAAACGAATGGGTTACTATGAATCATGAAGAAAGATTGGCTGAGGCAGAACAACAATCTAATGTAATGCTTGCCCCTCTACAGAACATAAAAGGAGTAAAAGCAGAAATCATTAATAATATTATAGGTAATCAACCCTTCGGAGTTAGATTAGAAATAGATGAAAACATTGTTGGTATTTCAGCTGCAGAACTTGTTAAAAAACTTCAAGATTTAGATACTCCTATATGGACAAGAAATGGGCAAAATCATGAAGGAAACATGATTAAATTAGTTCCATGGGCATTAAGTCCAGGACAAGATAAAATTGTTGGTGAAGCTATAGCTAAAGTTTTACAATCTTAAAAATATGGATATTTCGGTACTTGGCTTACCTCAATCTGGGAAATCAACATTCCTAAAATCACTCATAAAATTTAATGAAACTCAAGAATTGCCTGAAATATGTACCTTGAAAATTAATGATGACAGGTTAATTAAAGTGGGTGAACTATTAGGGCATAATAAATTAGCCTATCCAGAAATTACGTTCAAAGAAGTAAATATATTATCAATAAAGAATAAAGCAGCTGAATTAAAAGAAATAGAATCTATTCAAAATTCATACGGGCTTTTATTGGTTATTAAATGCTTTGAAAACAATGACAGTAATCAAATTCTTAAAGATATAGATGAAATAATTACTGAATTAATTTTTTCAGACACGGTTATCATAGAAAATGTAATCAAAAGAAGAATAAGTAATACTAAAGGAAAAACAAAACAAGAATTAGAAAATACTAATAGTGAAATCGAACTATTAGAAAATCTTAAATTGCACCTTGGAAAAGGGGAACCATTAAACTCATACAATTTGCCTAAAACAGAACTTAAAAAATTAGGAGGATATAATCTAATCACTCTGAAACCTATATTTATATTACTAAATTATGATGAAGATAAAAGTTCCATTGAAACTAATGACAATATATCTAAAATAAAAAATAAATACTTCTATCCTTCTAAGCTGGAAATGGAACTTTCAGAATTACCTGAAAATGAATCCGTAGAATTCAGAACAAGTTTAAATATAAAACCAAGACAAGATTATCTGGTTTTAAAATCCTTATTTGAAGCCATGGGGAAAATACTTTTCATAACTGCTGGTGATCAAGAAATAAAAGGATGGGAAATCAATAAAGGTGACAATTCTTTAATAGCAGCTTCAAAGATTCATTCAGATATATCTAAAGGTTTTATAAGAGCAGAAGTTATAGAATATAATACTTTTATTGAATTAGGTTCATGGAATAGTTGTAAAAAAGAAGGAAAAGTTAAAGGCAATGGAAAGGAATATATTGTAAACGACGGAGATATAATAAATTTTTTGCACAGTTAGATAACAAACAACTACAAAAACTTAAAATATGTTGAAAAAGCAAAAGAATATAAACAAATATATACAAGATTTAAATGAGTTTGCCCCTGGAATAATTCTTGGAATAATAGTGGCCATATTATCACACTTTGGTGCTAAATATTTAAATCAAATTATAGGTTACAAGTCACTAATCAGCTCTATCTTGTTAGGGATTGTAATCGGTATATTAATAAAAAATATATTTGGTGTTAAAGATTTCTTTAACAAAGGTTTGGATTTCAATGTAAAAAGAATTCTACGGATCGGTATAGTTATTTTAGGAATAAGATTAAGTATATTTGAGATTTTTTCTCTTGGAGTTTCAAGTTTACCAATCATAGTATTATGTATATTGTCCGGTTTGTTAGCTGGTTATCTTTTAACCAAATTACTTTCATTACCTAATAAATTAGGTGTTTTAATAGCTGTAGGTACGAGTATATGTGGAGCTTCAGCTATTGTGGCAACAGCTCCGGGAATTCAAGCTAAAAAAGAAGAAATAGCATATTCCATAACAGTCATAACAATATTTGGAATAATCGCTATGCTTTTTTATCCCTTTTTATCCAATTTTTTAGAACTGAATGAAAAATCTGCTGGATTATTTCTTGGAACTTCCATACATGAAACTGCTCAAGTAACAGGGGCAGGATTTATATATGATGAAACATTCGGTACTGTAAATGTGGGGAAAAATGCTGTAACTGTAAAACTTGTCAGGAACCTTAGTATGATTATTGTGATCCCTTTGATGACAATTCTTTACCAAAAGGAATCTTCTTCTCAGAAAAATTATATTAATATCAAACAAATTTCAAAACTGATACCTTTGTTTATAATAGGATTCTTTTTTATGAGTGTTTTAAGAACATCAGGAGATTTCATTGTTAATAATTCAACTATTATCACTGATAATAATTGGCAATCTTTCACAAAGCAATTAACTACAATTTCAAAATTCATGTTGGTTGTTGCTATGTCATCAGTAGGTTTGACAACAGATATAAAATCAATAAAAAGCCTTGGACTCAAACCTTTCTTAGTGGGAATAATAGTAGCATCTATAGTAGGTATATGTAGCTTGTTGAGTATAATAATTATTAATTAAATTATTAAAAATGAATAAAGAAAATAAAAGTAAAATTAAAAATAATGAAACTTTCGAAAAGTTTAATCAGAAAAACGATATATTTAACAGATCATTATGGGATAAAACTGTAAGAAGTAAAAAAACTGAAAAATTTTATAATGATTATACAAAACCACCGGAATCAGAAAACAGACCAGAAGGATATAAGCATAAAGATTATGCATTTCGTAATGCGACATGGTTTATGTCTGACACATTTTCTAATATACATAAAAACAATGGTCGAGCCGAAGGATTTACAGATGAATTCAAAGTCCAAAAACCCGGTACTAAATCTAAATATATATTTAAATCTAACAAAGATCTCACAGATGAAATTAAAATCATAGCAAAAAAATTAGGTGCAGATTTAGTTGGAATAACTAAAAGTAATCCTAAATGGATATATTCTCATAAATACAGAAGAGCAACAGATGAGGTAAAGCCAAATAAAATTGATAGTTCTTTAAATAGGGTTATTGTTATTGCTAACCAAATGGATAAAGACCTAATTGATACAGCACCATCAGCATTGAGTGGCTCAGCAACAGGATTAGGTTATTCAAACGATCTCACTACTATACTTTCTTTATCACAATATATTATAAATCTGGGTTATAAAGCAGTGCCAAGTCAAAATGATACAGCGCTCTCAATCCCTCTTGCTATAGAAGCTGGTCTCGGAGAATATGCAAGAAATGGATTACTTATTACAAAAAAATTTGGTCCCAGAGTAAGAATATCCAAAATATTTACAGATCTTCCTCTTGAATGTGATAAACCTATATCATTCGGAGTAAAAAATTATTGTTCTATTTGCAACAAATGTGCTGATTCATGCCCACCTAGAGCTATATCATTTGATAAGCCGTCATTTAAGCAAATAAACAAATCAAATATCAAAGGTATAAAAAAATGGTCAGTAGATGCTGAAAAATGTTTTAAATTCTGGGCTTCTCAGAGCACTGACTGTTCTATATGCATTAGGGTATGCCCATATAACAAAGATTTTGACAAATTAACACATAAAATTGGAATAAAGTTAGCAAACACTCCTTTTAGATATATCCTTATAAAGTTAGATAATTTTTTTGGAAACCGTAAAAAACCATCTGAATGGTGGGCAAATAAATAAAATCAAATGCCTGATACAAAATTAAAAAAATTAAATATGCTTATAGATCAATTCCCCAAGTTTCAATTGGGTGATTTCCCTACTCCGCTATACAAGTGTAAAAATATTGAAAAATCCCTTGGAATAAAACATTTTTATATAAAAAGGGATGATTTAAGTGGCTTAGCATTTGGAGGAAACAAGGTCAGACATTTGGAATTTAGAATTGGAGATGTTATTAATAAAAATTGTGATATTTTTATTAACAGCAATGTCAAAGTTTCAAATAATTCAAGAATAAACGCCGCAGCATGTGTTAAAGCTGGAATTAAATATGTAGTGGTAATGGGGAAAGGGCCAAATGAAGAAAAACAGGGAAACTATTTACTTCAAAAACTAATGAATGTAGAAATACATGAATTAGATACGGATGACAATGAAACTATTGAAGATTATTGCCAAGAATTATCTGAAAAATATAAAAAAAATGGTCACAAACCGTACTTGAGATCTGAACATGAATTCGCCCAATATTCTGCAGTATTAGGATATATTTCCGGAGCTATAGAATTAAATCAACAGATAAATGAAATTAAAAAAACTAATAATAAAATAAAAATATACCAAGTTGCAGGAAATTCAGTTGTTGGAATGGCTATCACAAACATATATTGTGATTTAAATTGGGAAATTAATGCGATATCTCCTTATCTTGATAATGGCCTACAAGAAAAAGGAATTGAAACAGCAGAAGAAGTATCGAACCTATTAAATATAAATACATCATTATCCAAAACTGATATTAATTACAGCTTTGATTTTGTTGGGGAAGATTATGGGATATTAACTCAGGGAGCTAAGGATGCTATAAAACTTTTTGCAAGTAAAGAATCGATATTTCTTGATCCGATATATACGGCAAAATGCATGGATGGTTTGCTAAATGATATATATGAAAACAAATTTTCAAATGATGATGTTGTAATTTTTATTCACAGTGGTGGTACTCCAAACATTTTTACTTATGTAAACGATCTAATTTTGTGATATATTAACTAAGCAAAATGATAGATAAAGAAAATCAAACAAACAATACAAACTCAATAACGACCAAACCATCTTTTTGGGGATGGTTATGGTTTTTAGTGCCCTGGATAATAATAGTTATTATATCTTTATTTATTGAAGCAATGACATTTTCACCTACATTGCTTATCTTTGCTGCTATCATTGTGGTTCCCAGAATGATATCAACTTACAGAACTAATTACACAATTAGTTCTACCCAAATTAATATTACACAAGGATCACTTTTCGGAGCACAGCAATATGAACTGCCATTAACCAAAATAACAAAGGTACAGTCAAAATACGGAATGTTTGGTAAAACACTAAATTACACTACACTACTTTTGGACTCAACTGAGCATGGCATAGTCCCTTTAAATTATGTACCAAACAACTCGGATTTCTTAAAAGAAGTAGAAAAGAGATATGAAGGATTTACTGATATACAAACTTCTAATGCAGTACAAAGTAATGATGATTTTGGCACAATAGCACATAGAGGATTCGCATCAAAAGCACCTGAAAATACATTTGCTTCATTTGATACAGCTATTGAAAATAATTTTTTATATATTGAAACTGATGTGCAACTAACTTCAGATAATATACCTGTCATTATTCACGACGAGAAAGTGGACAGAACATCAGATGGTAAAGGGAAAGTTAGTGAAAAAACATTGACTGATATAAAAAAATTGGATGCTGGTAGTTGGTTTGGCTCCAAATATAAAAATGAAAAAATACCCACTTTGTCAGAATTATTAAAAAAATATAATAATAAAATTCATTTAGTTTTAGAATTAAAATCAGATCAATCAGATTTACCAAAACAAGTCTCTGCCCTTATTGAAAATGAAAACTGGGATAAAATTGCCGGGAATCCAATGTCCCAAATCCCTGGTTTAACAATCGTTTCATTTCATTTAGAACAATTATTAAGATCTGTTGAATTGATGCCAGTAGTCAGACATGGTTGGTTAGTTGGAGAATTAACTGATACAGATATTGATATTGCAAGTAAATTAGGGATTCAAGGTATCTTCCCATATGCCAAAATGACTTCTGAGCACTCTGTAAAATATGCAAAAGAAAAAGGATTATTTGTTGCAGTTTGGGGAATTCAAAATGCAGAAGAAGTTGTAATGCTTAAAAAGATTGGAGTATCTGCTGTGACTGCTGACTGGCCTGATCAAATACAAGAATATTTAAACAATGATCAAAAAGAAGATAGTACAGAAGAACTTAAAGCTAAAGAATAAATTAACTTAAGGCCTCTTTTTCACCTTTTTTCACATCCACAAGTAACTGCATCCCAATAGTTCCTACGATTAAAAACAATGAAACACTAAAAATTCCAGTTCTTGCTCCAAGGTATCCGGCTACCAATGCATATAATAAAGGTCCAAAAACAGAAGCACCTCTAGACATAAATCCTAAAAATGAGAAGAATTCTGCACTTTGTTTAACAGGTGTCATAACAGCAAAAATACTCCTTGCTATAGCTTGACTGCCTCCCATTACTATTCCCACCATACATCCTAAGATAAGCCACTGTAAATTAACGCTTAATCCTAATGGTGCCCATATATAACTTCTAATTAATTTTGGCCACCATGAAAATAATCCAGATTTTATAGCATATTCCCCTGTATCATCAAGTGGTGCAAATCCCATTGCTAAAATTACAATAATTATCCATCCTATCAACGAAATCATCAAAGATCTCTTGGCAGTATAAATCCTTGCAAAGCTGTTAAATAATAAAGCTCCTGGTGCTGCTATAAATTGTACAATCAATATAGTAGCCATATTAAAAATTAAATCTACACCTAATGTATCTGCTCCGTATGCACCAGCTATACTTAAAACAGTTTGAATTCCATCATTAAAAAACAAATATATTATTAAATATAAAAATAAAGTTTTATATCTTCCAATATTAGATAACGTAGTTTTGATCTGCTTAAAAGCCATTATAATAATTTTTGAATCAATACTAATTTGATGTTTTGAATTTATTTTGGGTTCTTTCAGATTTCTAAAAGTTATTAAAGAAAAACCTCCCCACCATATAGCTACTGATGCTAATGATAATTGAATAAACAATTCTGATGAATCAGTGATAGTTATAATAGCAAGATGAATAGCGAGTAATAAGCCTCCTCCTATATATCCATAAGCAAATCCTTTACTGCTTATTTCATCTAAATATTTCTTGGGAGCAAGATGAGGTAAAAAACTGTTTGCAAATGTCCAAGCACCAGAAAATCCCATAACAGAAATTACAATCATTAATAATAAAAATAACCATCCTGTACCAGCATAGGGAGTAAAAAACATAAGCAAAGTAGGGATACAACCAAATATTGTAAATACTTTCAGAAAGGAAAGTTTTGTGGGGGTTTTATCAGCTATGACAGCTAAGATTGGATTTAAAAATGCAATAACCAAAATCGATAAAGATATCCCAATACTCCATACATTCGTTCCTGTAAAATCAAATCCATAAAAAGTATATCCTCCACTACCAAAAACTTCTTTGTATAAATTAACAAAATATACAGGAGCAATTGCTACCATTACACTTGTAGAATGTGCAGAATGAGCCCAATCATAAATATACCAACTTCTAATAGATTTCTTATCGCTATCTGATAAATCTTTTAAATTCATTGCCATAACAGTTATCAATTAAAAAATAATATTGACTTATTCTTATAAAATCCTCATTATAGTCTTCGTGAAATAAAAGGATCAAAATATAAGGATCAAAATATAAGGAACTATATGAATCATATATCTAAAATATCGAAAAAGCTAGGCTTAGATAATCAGGAAATTATTTACATAGGAAAGTACAAAGCAAAAATACCATTTGAATCAATTAAGGAAAAACCAGGGAATGGAAAATTAATCGTTGTTACTGGAATAACCCCAACCAAAGCAGGTGAAGGTAAAACAACAACAGCTATTGGATTAACACAAGGTTTAAACAAATTGGGAAAATCAGCAGTTGCAAGTTTAAGAGAACCTTCTTTGGGTCCAGTTTTTGGGATAAAAGGTGGCGGAACAGGAGGTGGAAAATCAAAAGTTATACCTGAAGATGAAATTAATATACATTTTACTGGGGATGCACATGCAATAGGATCTGCACATAACCTGCTTGCCGCGTTAGTAGATAATGCAATTCAAAGAAACCAAATTAGTAATATGGATTCATCTGGGATAACTTGGAATAGAGTTACTGATGTTCTAGACAGAGGATTAAGAAATATTGTTATTGGAATGGGAGGGAAAAACAATGCACCTCTCAGAGAAACAAGCTTCGATATTGTAACTGCATCTGAAATAATGGCTATTATGGCACTTTCAAAAAATCTCGATGATTTAAGAAGTAGACTTTTAAACATTGTTATTGGATATGATAATTCACAAAAACCGATTTATGTAAAAGATTTTGATTTTGTTGGATCATTACTCTCCATTCTAAGATATGCCCTAATGCCTAACATTGTTCAAACTACCGAAGGTAATCCTGCCATTATTCATACAGGGCCATTTGGGAATATTGCACATGGATGTAGCTCAGTTATAGGTGATACATTTGCAACTCAAGTATCAGACTATGTTTTATCTGAAGCGGGATTTGGAGCTGATTTAGGATTTGAAAAATTTATGCATATTAAATCAAGAACTTCAGATCTAAAGCCTCAGGGAGCTGTAATAGTGGGAACAATCAGAGCAATTAAATCTCATGGAGGGGTTAAATTTGCTGATTTAAGTAATCCTAACTCAGAAGCAATAAATATTGGAATAGATAACCTTATTCACCATATAAACAATATTTCTAAATTTGGACTTAAACCTGTAGTTGCTCTTAATATCTTTCCTGATGATAAACCTGAAGAAATAAAACTTGTAAAATCTTTACTTTCAAACACCAAAGCATTTGCTGTAGTTGAATCTGATAGTTATTCAAAAGGTGGAGAAGGCAATTTAGAATTGGGAGAAGCTGTAATAGAATCAAGTAAAAACAAAATATCACCTAAATATATTTACGAACTTGAAGATACAATAAAAGAAAAAGTCCACAAATTAGCAACTAGTATTTATAATGCAAAAGATGTTAAATGGGCGCCAATTGCTTCCAGGAAAGTTAAAACTTTTGAATCAAATGGCTGGGGGAATATGCCAATTTGTATGGCAAAAACACCTCTTTCTATTTCTCATAAACCAAGATTAAAAGCACTTCCAAAAGATTACACATTTGAAATAACAGATATTAGAGCATCAGTTGGGGCAGGATTCATATATCCTATAGCAGGATCCATTATGACAATGCCAGGGTTACCTGGTAACCCACGAAGTTTAGATATTGATTCTAAAGGAAATATAAAAGGAGAATTGACTGCTTAAGCTGCTTTCTCTTTTTTACTAAATCGAATAAATTCCCAAAAGGAACGCCTTGGTTTTGGCAAAGCTAATGTTTGTTGTCTGACAATAGATATTAATTCGCCAAGTTGATATTCTTTATTTTTTATTTCATTTTTAAGATCAGTGTTTTCTTGAATCAAAGATTCTGAATCTTTATTATTATATTGAGATTTATAATAATTTAATGCAGATGGTTTAATTTCTATATATTTACGCTTACCAATTATTTTTGATTTTAATTTTGTACCATCTTTACCTTTATCCATTAAATCTTCGACAAATTTAATTGGCATTCCTAAAACATCTGATGTTTCTTTTACAGTTAATAAAGCCATTCGTTAATATTCCCTGAAATTGGTAAAATTTAATAAAATTTAACATATCAAATGTAATGAAAATATTAATTGAAGGGTCAATATTTTTTAATTTTATATATTTTTACTTATCCAAAATCCAATAAAAGCAAAAAGTAAACACAAGGTAAAACTTAGACTTATATTCATTCCAGCTCTAATATAATTGCCTTCATTAATTAAAATCAAAGTTGTATAACTAAAAGTTGAAAAAGTAGTATATGAACCTAATAATCCTATTGGGAAGAAATATTTAAGACTATCATTTACAACATATTTTTGAGATATATATCCATAAAATAAAGCAATTAAAAAAGAACCTGTAATATTCACAATCAATGTACCTGTCATTTCATGGGAATACTTATTTATATAAACGCCAATTAAATAACGTAAATTAGCTCCTATGAAACCACCTAATCCGATAAATAAAATAGTATTAATAATATTCATTTTTTTAACACTATTCTTTAGTTTTATTTAATTCTGGGTATAATTCAAATAATAAAGTAGTGAGATATTGTTGGTTTTTAATTTCTTCATCAGAATTTTTATCCTCAGTATTTGTATCAACTACAAATCCTAGTAATGATTTATCTAAAACTTTATCCTTATCATCATTCATAAAACCTCCTTATGAAATAAGAAATAATTTAAGTAAAATTAATGTCAACGGAATTTTTTGCAAATCATAAATTGCTTTTTTTTGTTTTGCATCTAAGTCAGGCAATCTGGATTCTATTTCTAAAAGTAATCCATATTTACTGTTAAGAAAGTGATTGATTTGTTCATCAGCCCCCAAAATATTCAAATCAGAAATAAAATAATTTGACTGGTTTATATCTGAAGAAGATTGACTCAAAATATCAGATTCAAATTCTGTCAATTTAATTTTTGAAATATCAAATAATGTTATTAATTGAAATCTGAGTTCAGTAATTAACGGATTGATGCGTCTTCTAAATTTTTTTCTATCTTTATTTATAAATGGTTTTTCGTTTTTTATCAGAGAATTAATTTCTTCAAATTGTTCTACACCAGTAATCTCAGACAAATAATTAAAACCACTAATAGCAGCTAACCATGGTTCAGTTATTTGATCATATTCAACAATTGATTTATTCATATCATTCACGAAAGAAATGCTTTTAAATTTATTGTTTTTCACTGCCAATGAAATAAAAAATAATATTTGTGGAATATAAGCATCTTGAAAGAAATTTTTTAAATGAGATAAATTTAATTGATGCTCAGTGACGACGTTTTGAGGTTTAGTTGTTATTGGATCTATATTAGATAACCATCGTCTTACAGTACGCTCACCACATCCAAGTTTTATAGCTATTTCTTTTTGTGTATACCCTTGTTCATATAAACTTAAAGCTTCAGAAATTATACTTACGTCGTACATTTGGCCTATTTATAATAATAATATGGCCTATTTAAGCATATAAATTTACAGAAGTCAATACATTAAAATTCAAAAGATCCTAATGAAGAGTATAAAGAGCAATTTGATTATTTAGGTTTAAAGTTAACGAATAATGTATAGGTCATATATTGAAAATTATGAAATATAAATAGGCAATTAATAATTGCCCTAAGGCCAATTATGCCTTTTTATTTCCATGTCTGTAATTTCTTGTTGAATTATATTTGATCTTTTCTTCTAAAGCATAATCTAAATCTAGTTCGTATTTTCCGGCCATATCAAATATTCTGATTAGCACATCTGCAAGTTCTACAGTAAAACCCAAAGGTTTGTTATCTTTAAATCTTACATTTAAATTTTCTTCATCTCTGTATTCCTCCAGGGCTTCACTAAGTTCGCTATGCATTAAAGCTATCAATTCAGGAATACCTCTATCTACATCCCACCATCCTTTAGATTTGGCAATTTCATGTGATTTTATTATTAATTCTTTAATTTCCATTTTATATCCTTAATTTACAGTACGTAATTCTTTTTGTGTAATAAGTACTAAGGCACTAGAAATTAGAAGTAAAATTGATAAAATACCTATAGTACTTTGAGCACCAATAATATCAGCTACAATTCCGGCAGGCAAAGCTCCTAGCGGGATCAATCCCCAATTAAGCATATAAATACTCATAATTCTTCCTCTAAGGTCCGGCCTTGTTTTTTCCATCATAATACTCATAGATAAAGTACGCCTAATTGAATCTGAAGCGCCCATAAAAACCATAACTATCATAGAAATTACATACGAATCTGAAATAGCTAAAGCTAATAAACAACCACCTGTGATGAATCCTCCTATTATCCAAATTAATCCCCGTTTATTTGCATCAATTCCTGCAATTATTATAGAAGCTATAACTGAACCAAGTCCCATCAAAGTTGTAAGAAGTCCCATAGCTTCAGGGCCTCTCAAATAAATATCTTTAACAAATATTGGTAACAAAAATCTAAAAGGTTCAGCAAGTAAACTAAATATTAATGATGCTATTAATAATGAGAATAATAATTTTTCATTATATATATATATTAGTCCAATCTTTATTTCTGAAAGAATTTCTTTCTTTTCTGATTGATTATTATCTGGGATGTCATTACTTTGCCTCATTTCGGGTTTAATTATAAAAGTAAAAAAAACACCCATCAAAGCCAGTCCGCCAATAATAGTATAAACATAACCCGGACCTGCTAATCCATAAATTAATCCTGCTACAGCTGGGGCTATCAAATTTGAAACATTAAATCCAGCAGAATTTAAAGCTATAGCTGAATTTAAATTCTTCCCAGGCACTAATTCAGCAATAAAAGCATGCCTTGAAGGAACCATAAAGGCCCATATACCACCCTGTACAAAAGATACAGTTAAGAGATGTAACCAATTTATATAATCTGAAAAAATTAAAGCAGCTATTATAAAAGCAAGAAAAGCTGCGGAAAATTGACCTATCTGTATAATTTTCTGTTTATCTAATCTGTCTGACAAAGCTCCGCCAAATAAAGACAAAGATAACATTGGAAAAGCAAACGCAACGTTAACGTAGGTTAGTTTAGAAGCAGAGTTAGTCAATTCATAAGCCAAATAACCTCTAGCTGTCATTTGCATCATTGTTGCTATACCCACAGCTACCATACCTATCCATAAATATAGATAACCTCTGAAATATAAAGGTGTTATAGTTTTAGACATAAAATTAAACATTTAAAAACTCTAAACTATAAATTGAAAATATAGAACTATAATTGAAGCAATAATTGGCAAATATTTAAGTAAAACAATATAATTAAAACAATAATAATACAGCAATCATAATGAACAAAGATTCTATAACATTTTTACCTCAGACAGAAATTGCAGTTATTTTTGATTTTGATATAACTTTAACACCAAAATACATGCAATCTATTATATTTGACAAATATAAAATTGATGAAAAAACCTTTTGGGAAAGAACAGAAAAATTAAAATTAAAAGGTTACGATAGCGAACATGCCTATATAAAAAATTTATTAAATTATATAGAAGCAGGAAAAATCCCAAAACTATCCAATAAAAATTTAAATTGTCTTGGCAAAAACCTTGAATTTCATAATGGATTCCCAAATATTATGGATGATTTAAAAGACATGATAAAAAGTAAATCCACAAAAGATTCTCATCTCAATCCCGAAATTGCTTTTTATGTCATAAGCTCGGGTTTTGAAGAAATGATTGCAGGATCTTCTGTATTTACTAAATTGAAAAAATTATGGGGATGCACTTTTGCAGAAAACAAACAAGGGAATATCAATTTCCCTAAAGAAACTATATCCTATACTACTAAAACACAAAAACTCTTTTTAATAAACAAAGGATTACGTGATAATAAAGATAGTTTAAAAGTAAATGATTATATGCCACAAAACATCAGACCTGTCCCGTTTAATAATATGATTTATGTTGGAGACGGCCCCACTGATGTACCTTGTTTTTCTTTAGTAATGCAAAATGGGGGGAAAACCATTGCAGTATATGAATCCAAAGATACTAAAGCATTTAACGAATGCTACAGATTAGTAGTAGAATCTAAAAGAGCAGATGTGATGTGTCCTGCAGATTATTCAAAAGGAAGTCAGTTGTACTTAGCACTTTTTAAAATGGTAGAGAATATATCAGATGAAATCACAAAAAGTTTAAATGACATTAAAAACCAAGGAGCAATTCAGAGCCCGAAACATATAAATTAATTACATTTATTGTTTTCACATTGCGCAACTTTGAGTGATCCACGACTTGAATCATAATAAGATATAAATATCCTGCCATTTGAATCACTTACCATCGAAGCATATGTTCCTATACTTCCAATTTTATCAATATTTATTATTTCTTTATCTTTGCAAAATTCATCATCACAATAAACTATTCCAAAATTCTTAGTATTCATATCATAAAAACTTATCAATGCATTACCTGAATTATTTACTATTAATGAATTCCAGCTATAAAAAAGACCTGGCAATATTTTAGCCTCAATTAATTTGATAATAGTTTTATTTTCATTACAGTTACTATCTTTACAGATCGCTAATTTTAAATAATTAAAATTAAAATCATAATAACTTATATACAAAGTATTTGACGTATCTTGAAATATAGAAATGTCACCACCTCTTTTTGCAACGTCATCGATAATCGATGATTCATAATTTTCACAATACAGATCTAGACATTGAATTAATTTTACCTGCATATTTGTTCTGTCTTGATAGACCACAATAGGCATATCTGTATTGTTGTCCAAACTAAGATCTAAGTATTCGCCTACCATACCTTCTGTATCAACCTCTTTAATAACTGATATATCACAGTCAGCATCTTCACAAACAGCTAATTTTAAATTATTCAAATTATTATCAAAATATCCAATTACAGGATATCCTTGTTTTGTTAAATCTATTGAATTATATTCACCAACATATCCAGCCTTACCTGCGCCTTTATCGATAACATTAATCTGTGCCCTACCACATTTATAATCAATACATCTTATAACTCTTAAATCACCATTTTTTCTATCTAAATAACTAATATAAACTTTGCCACTATTGGAAACAACAAGATCAGTAAAATACCCAAAATCACCTGCCCAATCTAATAAATGGATTTTCGCTGAAGAGCAATCCAAATTTTCACAATATGCTAATTTCAAATCTCCTGCATTCAAATGATGATAACTTACAATTGGGAATCCTTCCTTACTTAACCCAATTGAATTTGCATAACCTACCAAACCATCATTATCTAATTCAGAAATAAATACATTTTTATTCTTAGAATAATTTTCACTAGATACATCGCCTTCTATACCTTGATATTTGTTATCACTAGTAATTATAGTTTCGAGTTCTCCTACAATTCCTTTATCTCCAAATTCACCCTTTTCTGGGGCTACTTTTCCACCTTCAGAAAGAAATTTTACATTAACATTGAAAATAATCACTAAAACTATTGTAGTAGCTAAGACCCAATATATAAAAAATTGGCTTTTAAAGATTTTATTAAAAACAAAAGTTAAAAATGGTTTCAGTTTCTGCATTTATGAATATAGAATGAATTGCGGATTATATTATATCAGAATTATTGATTAAACTTACTATGCCAATATTCGAATTATTAAAAATAAGAAATTTCAAAATTTACCTTGGTGCAAATAGTATAAATGAAATTGGATTCATGTGTAGGCTCACTGCCATAGGGTGGTTATCATATGAACTTACTGATTCTCCTTTATTTGTAGGCACTCTAGCTGCAGCAACTGGAGTCTCTATGTCATTGCTGTCTTTCTTTGGAGGAATATTAGCAGACAGATATTCAAAACCAAAAATAATAATAATCAGCAAATTCATGGAAAGTTTAATAATTCTTTTGATCGGGGTACTCATTCAAATCAATAAAATTGATGAACTAACTTTAATTATTTTAATGTTCCTAAATGGAATCTTAGCTGCTATTTATGTACCCAGTAGAATAGGTTTTGTAAAAGAACTTTCGGGCACTAAATTATTGTTACCAGCAACTGCTCTAGATTTTGGAGTAATGACCTTTGTAGGTACATTTGCACCAGCTTTAGCAGGATTATTAATAGATAAAATATCTTTATCTTTTACGTTATATTTTTCTTTTGTAGCTTATATTTTACATAATTTATTAATGTTACCACTCATAAATAAAGGTCAAAAATATGACTATTCAAAAGATCTTCAAATCATAAAATCAATAAAATATATATTTAATTTAAATATCATAAAATACCTTTTTATTATAATGCTTTCAATTGCAATTTTAATTTTTGGATTAGAAACACTTTCTCCGGTAATAGCTAAAGATATGTTCAATGCAGGCCCAACAGGATTCGGCATTCTATTATCTTCGGCTGGCTTCGGTATGGCTGTAGCATGTTTTACTGTCGCTAGCTTAAAAAGCATTAATATAAGCAAATTATTAACTGTTAGTATTGCAGGTGGTGCGATAACTTTAATACTTTTTGCATTTTCTCCAAACTTTATTGTTGGAATAATATTATTTGCTATATTATTCTCACTTGCAGCTGCATCTGAATCAGCAATAACAACTCTAATTCAAACTTCTGTCCCAGATAATATGAGGGGTAAAGTAATATCCATACAAACTTTTACTTGGGGAATATCATCATTAACAGGGGTATTATCCGGATATCTATCTCAGCAATTTGGGATCATTTTATTTATATTTATATCAGGAATTATCTTGCTTACCATAACACCGATTACCAAATTAATAGCAAAAGAAACTAAATAATGCCATAATTAAAAATATCGAATTTTATAAAGGATTTAATATGCACGAACTTATAAAAAACTCTGCCACAGAAATTAGAAATAAACTAATCAATAAAGAAGTAAAGCCAACAGAATTAGTGGAAATAAGCCTCGATAGAATTAAAGAAGTTGATCCCATAATTAATGCGATGCCAACAGTATGTCCTGAAAGAGCTATGTCGCATGCAAAAGAAATAGAATCAAAAACTGAATCGGAAAAACCATATCTACAAGGAATTCCTTTATCTATTAAAGATCTTGTTGAAGTTGAAGGAGTCAGAACTACATGGGGATCTCCTCTTTTCAAAGATCATATACCTACAAAATCAGATATTTTAGTACAAAGATTAGAAAAAAACGGTGGAATAGTTGTGGGGAAATCAAATACCCCAGAATTTGGAGCAGGAGCAAATACTTTTAATGATGTATTTGGAGCATCATTAAGCCCATGGAACACTAAAAAAACTGTGGGAGGATCATCTGGTGGAGCCGCTTCATCTTTAGTCAGCGGAGAAGTGTGGCTGGCTTCAGGAAGTGATACTGGAGGAAGTTTAAGAATACCTGGTAGCTTTTGCTCGGTTGTTGGATTCAGGCCATCTCCAGGTACTGTTCCTACTGGGCCAGGTAATTCTCCTTTTGATTCAATATCAGTTTCTGGTCCAATGGCTAGGAATATTGAAGACACAGCACTAATGTTAAATGCTATGACTGGATACTATGAATTTGATCCTTACAGTAAAAAACAAACTCCTGATTATTTAAATGCTGTAAAAGAATCTAAAATACCAAAAAAAGTTGCATATTCTTTTGATTTGGGAGGAGAACCTTTAGACCCACGTGTAAGAGCCAGCATGGAAAAGTCATTAAAAGTTTTTGAATCAATGGGATCAGAATTAATAGAAGACTGTATTGATTTAAGCGATGCTCATCATATAATAAGAGTTTTGAGATCATTAAAATTTGCAGCACAAGCTGAAAGATTGAAAAATCACAGGGCAAACCTTAAACCCGAAATTATCTGGAACATAGAAACAGGATTAAAATTAACTGGTGCTGAAGTTGCTGAAGCAGAATTATTAAGAGCTAAACTTTTTAACAATACTGCCGAATTTTTTAATAAATACGATCTACTAGTTTGCCCAACAGTGATGGTTCCTCCATTTGATGTTGAGATCAGATATATGGAAGAAGTTGAAGGAGTTAAAATGGCTGATTATATAAATTGGCTATATTACACACATTCAATAACATTAACTTCTTCTCCTTGCGTATCTTTGCCAGCATCATTTACTGATGATGGATTACCAATAGGTATACAACTTATTACAGAATGTAATAATGAATACGACCTACTTTCATATAGTCAATCATTTGAAAAAAATAATACTAATGCTATAAAAACACCTATAGATCCTAAAAGTTAATTAATCTCTGTATAGTGGTCTTGTTAAGCAAGTAGGTCCACCGGACCCCTTATAGCATATTTCACTTGCCTGAAATTCTATTACTTCAATTCCATTATCTTCTATAATTTTAGTAGTTCTATCATTGCCATTTGTAATCAAGCATTTGGTTGTTGATAAAGGCAAAACATTACAACCCAAGGTATCATAATCTTCATCAGCAATAGATATTGTTTTGATAGCTATTTTATTTAAAAATTCAAGGAAACCAACTGGTAATAACTTTTCATAAATCAAAAACAAATCTTCTTTTAAGGGACTTATTAAAGACATTAAATGTAAAACATCAACCGGACCATTCCAATGAGGTAAATCTACACAAATAAGTTCAACTGAGATTGTAGATAAAATTTTTCTTAATTGATTTATACCTTCATTGTTTGTTCTATAAGTTAAACCAACAGCTACAGTTTTATCGTTAATCCAAATTGCATCTCCACCTTCGAGAGTACCTCCATTATCAATTTCACCAAATATAGGAATACCCATTTCATCTAAATAACTTTTCATCATTATTGTTTCAGGTTTTCGTTGTTTTTTGCCCATATTTCCTATCACTGCACCATTGGGAGTCATAAACATCGGGTCATGAGTATAAATAGAATCCAAAGATGTTTTCTCATCTTCAGGTATAAATAAAACCTCAACATGATTATCATTTAATATATCAACAAATTTTCCATATTGAATTATTGACTTTTTGTAATCTGGTTTTTCAATAAAATTTAAATTTTGCCATTGTAAGTCAATTGTTTTCTGAGATTTGAAAGCTGCTTTAGGATCCTTAAGTAAAACAGTTTTCAATGTTGACACATTTGAATTTAATCCATATTTTATATTACCCATTATTTCTCTGTTCATTTTAAAGATTTAAATTATATAACTTAAATTATTTTATCTTTTATCAATTGATCTACTTCTTTCTTATCGAAACCAATATTTTCAAGAATTTCATAATTATGCTCGCCAAGTTTTGGTGCTACCCCAAAACTTGAAGGGGTTTCAGAAAATTTCCATGGAGTTCCATGAACTTTAATTTTTTCTCCTAATTCAGGATGGAAAATCTCAGTCACATAATTGTTAGATTTAATATCGGGATCATTAGAAGCTTCAATCATGCTGTTTACTGGAGCTGCCACCAATCTTGAATCTCTCATAGATTTAATCCAAAATGACCTTTTATTTCCGCCAAACATTTTGGACAATTCATTTAATATTTCATTTTTCTTTTCTTCAGATTCAAAAGCTAATCCTAAATCATCTAATCCTTTATTTTTTAAATTTTCAACAAATCCTAATTTTTCCATACATGGTATCCATTGTTTTGAGTCTAATTGTATTGCTAGAGGTTTACCATCTATATCATTGAAACATGCAGCTATCCCTGCCTTCTCTCTAGATCCGTTTATTCTGGCACCAGTTATAGGTGGAATGTTCTTCCACATTGCAGTTGTCATGGTCCACCCCATTAATCTAAAAGCACTTCCAATTAAAGAAGTTTCTATTTTTTGCCCTACCCCTGTATTTTTTGCATGTAGCAAAGCTGCCAAGATTCCACTTAGTGTTATTATTCCACAGGTTTCATCTGCTACTGAAGCAACTCCTGTTCTCATTTGTTGTCCAGGCACAGAAAAAGCTTCTGTCACACCACCTATCGCCTGTCCGACAGCATCTGTACCTGGCAAATTTGCACTTGGCCCATCCGGCCCATAAGCAGACACAGACGCGTAAACAATTGATGGATTAATTTTTTTTAAATCTTCATATCCAAAACCATTTCTATCAGCTGCACCAGGGCTAAAGTTTTGTCCAAACACATCAGCTTTCTTAATCAGTTTATGCAAAATTTGTTTTCCCTGTTCACTTTTCAAATTAAGTGTTAGGCTTTTAACTCCTCGATTATTAGTTTCAAAATATGAACTTATGCCATTTTTAAGTTCTCCAGAATTTCTGTTACTATCACCTTTGTTAGGTAATTCTATTTTTATTATATTTGCACCCATGTCAGCCATTAGCATATAAGGAACAGTTCCTGCTTGTGCTGTTGAACATGTAACTACATTAATGCCTGATAAAGGTCCTTGATTATTCATATTGTGTCCTTTTTTTATAATCATTGTTTTAATTTTGGAGTATTATATCTATCTTCAGGATTAATCCATCCTTTAAAATTAGGTTTTCTTTTTTCTGCGAATGCTCTCCTTGATTCCATTCTGTCTTCCTGATCTCCATGTGCATGTAATTTATCTGCTAAATCAAGATAATTTCCAGAAACCTTAGGAGCCATTTCTCTCATCATATATATCGTATTTACTCTAGAAGATGGAGGTAATGAAAGTAAATGTTCTGCCATATCTAATGCATTGGACATTAATTCTTCTTTTTCTACTAATCTGTTAATAAATCCCACTTGATATAATCGTTCTGCTGTAAACCTAAACCCTAATGCCATTTCAGTTGCAATTGGATGCGGTAAATTGGCATAATGACCATGATTATATCCACCTAATAACCATCTTTTTGCTTCTGACATTTCGAAAATAGCTTCTTTTACAGCTACTCTTAAATCTGTCTTCTCAACAAGCATAAATCCACCGCCCATTGCATAACCATTTATAGCTCCTATAACAGGTTTATCTAATTCTCCATTCATGAAAGGGTCTGCATTATCATTCCCTTTCCCCGGAGCAGAAGCTAATTCTCCAATTTCTAAGGATTCTTTCATATCTTCTCCTGCACAGAATCCTCTTCCTTCTCCTGTTAGAATAGCCACTTCTAAATCTTTATCATTTTTAAATTGGTTAAATGCATCCGCCATACCTTCTCTTATAACTTTACTAAGAGCATTCAATCTTTCAGGTCGATTAAGTTTGACAATCATTATTTGCCCATGAATATCTGTTTCTACAAATGACATATTTTTCCTCCAATGATAATTTTGTGATTACTATTATTTTGCACTTTATTTTTCAACACTCGCAAAATCTAAATATTTAAAATTCTTATATATTGATAAATGAATATTTTGTATATATTCTCCATTGTGTAAGCGTGTAGTCAAAGGGAAATTTAATTTATCAAATTCATCATTAATATTACTTGAATTATTATCTAAACATTCAAATAATACCCTCCCCTCCAGATGCTTAGGTATCCCTATATCGAGCAAAGTTAATATTGTTGGTAAAATATCAATATTACTAGAAGGTAAAAAAGTTCCTTGATTAACCTTGATTTCCTTACCTCCAATGACAAGTGAATTATGTATCTCCTGGGGACTCACAGATCCATGATTACCTAAACCTTTTTTCAAACTGGTAGAATATACTTGTCCTTCAATATTTTTTAAATTATGTAATTTTTCCCAATTCATTGAAACAAACAAGTCTGGATTTCTTTTACCTGATTGAGCAAAAAGATCATAATTGTGTATCCCATTAATACTAATTTTATTACTTCCAGCAATAATTGGCCCTGCCCATGGTTTTGACATTATCTCATGAATCAAAATCGGATCAAATATTTGATCTTTCTTTGTATAAACTAAAAATGAACCCCCATTTTCTGCAAACAAATAACCAGGAAAATTTGCCTGTAATTCTTTTTGAATATCTACAACTTCGGTGATCCTTGAATATCCATGATCAGAAACCAACATTATAGTTGGGTCTAATGAATTTTGATCCAAAAATTCTATAATCTTCCCAAACAAATTATCTACATGCTTTAAAGCTTTATTACTTTCTTCTACATTTAATCCAAAATTATGTTGGCTTTTATCTGGTTCATCAAACCATATGATACTAACATCAGATAAATTGTCTTCCTCTAAATCACTTAAAATATTTATAATATGATTAGTGGAATTATAATCAGGGATATTTTGTTCAGGCCATTCATGAATACTATCTGGTAAATTAGAATATTCATTTTTATCTAAATTTATATCTCTGTGTAAAGTAGTTTGCTTGTTTTTAATTATTGCAGTGTTTTGAATAATAGCATTACCACTTGATCCTGAATTTAATACCATAAAACTTAAACCATTATCTGATAAAATCTCAGACAAAGAAGGAACTAACAAAATTTCGCCTGTACGATTGTATAAGTCCAGCATCTCCGAATAGAAAACTGGAAGGATAATTTCTGAATCATAATCTCTAAACACCATGGTATTTCCAACTATGCCATGGGTCCCTGGATTAACTCCAGTAACAATACTAGCAGCATTACTCCTTGTTACAGTGGGAAAAGTTGAATGATGATTTTCAAAACTAAAACCATTATTTTTAAATTTATTCAAATTGGGAGTTTGCAAATGATTTATCTGATTCATCTGCAAACCATCTAATCCAACAATTAATATTTTTTTCATGATTTTTTTATTATTGTTAATGTAAGATTAAATCACAATGCAAAATAAAATAGTTAACAACAAAATAATACAATATAAGCCGATATCTATTATTATAATCAACATAATAATTGCCATTGCAGGAATTATAGTAAAATCTCAACATAGCCTATTACCTGAAATCTTATTACCTATTGCATATGGATTCTCAATTTTTTCAGCTGCATTAATTATTTCGTGGGCTGCAGAATCAAGTGAAAAAGATATTTCAGGATCCTTTGTTATCGCAATAATTGCATTAATAGCTGTTCTGCCAGAATATGCAATCGAAACTGTATTAGCATATACAGCAGGTCAGTCATACAAATTAAATAATTTTGTTTTCACAGACAGGGTTGGGTATGTCTCTGCAAATGTTACTGGTGCAAACAGATTACTGGCAGGGCTTGGCTGGCCAATTATTATGTTAATAAATATGTTGAAAAACAACCATTTATCCAACATGAAAATTGATAACAAACTTGAATTAATTGTTCTGGGATTAGGAGCAATTTCAATGATTTTTGCTTCAATCATTAATTTTCAGCCAATATTAATTTCTTTTATTTTAATAATCATTTATCTAATTTACTTATTTATTACATCGAAGCAAGAATCAGAGGAATCAGAATTTGTTGGCATAAGTGCGTATCTTGCAAATTTACCAAAAATAACAAGAATAACAACAAATATTTCATTAATAATATTTTCAGCTTTCACAATATTTATGGTATCTCATCCTTTCGTGGAATCTCTGATACATATTGGTGGAAAGCTAGGAATAGATGAATATTATTTAATTCAATGGTTAGCGCCATTAGCATCTGAAAGTCCTGAAATTATCATTGCTTCTTTATTTGCGATGAAAGGCAGATCTCTTGAATCAATATCAATAATTCTTTCCTCCCAGGCAAATCAGATGTCATTATTAATTGGAAGCATGGGTGTAATTTTTTCTTATGCAACATCTTCAATAATAAGTTTTCCTTTAAATAATGCCCAGGGTATAGAATTTTTATTAACTGCTGCTTTTGCTTTCCTGCAAATAAGTATGATTTTATGGGGTAAATTCAAATTACAAATGCCAATATTTTTACTAATAATATTTTTTGGGCAACTTATTATTACTGACACTTCAATCAGAGCTTATTTATCAATAGCTATCTTTATATTCGCATTAATATATTTGATACTTTTTATAACAAATAATAAAACCCAATCGATTAAAAAATAATAAAATGCTAAATCAAAATAAAGAAAACCAATTTAATAATTGGTTAGAAGAATCTGTACAAAATAACAAAATCCCGTTTGGGGAAATCAATATTTCAAAAGAAAACAAAGATATTTACAGATACAAAATTTATACACAGGATGAAAAATATAAAAACAATAAACTTTATCGAATCCACTCTTTAACGAAACCTGTTACTTCATTAGTTAGTTTAATTGTGCTAGAAAAAAACAATATCAACGTAAAAGAACCTATAAGTACATTTATCCCTGAATTCGAAAAAACAAAAGTACTAATAAATGAAGAATTAATTAATATAAATACCCCCATTACATTTGAGCATTTGTTAACGCATACTTCAGGATTAACTTATGGATTTCACAGATCTAATCAAGCTATTTTAAGAGGGAATACTGAAGTTGACAATATCTACAGAGAAAAAGAAATTTTAAAAAAGATCCGAAACTCTTCTTTTACTTCATCTGATTTTATCAATGAATTAACATCTTTACCCCTGGCATANCANCCTGGAACAAGATGGAATTATGGNNTNTCTTCAGATNTNCTTGGNGNATTANTAGAATTAATATGNAAACAGNCTTTAGATGAAATATGTAAAAATGAATTATTNANNCCTCTNGAAATGNATNATACTTATTTTCCNTCAGTTAANTTAANNAANNTNATTCCNACNTTCAAATTATCNCTTCCAANTGGATTTAANCTNATAAATGNGACNGANCAAATNAANAGNGAACATAAATTTTTNTCNGGNGGAGGAGGAATGATTTCTACNCCTCANGATTATATTAAGTTTTGCAATTACATATTAGATCCAAAAGTATCTTTGATTAATNNCAANACGCTTTCAAAAATGAAAAANAATCAATTNAAACATGAAATGGNATATCTNNNTGATAANTTAAATTTTTATGATTTCACATTTGCCGGACCAGGAACAGGATTTTCTTATGGATTTGCAACAATAGAAAACCCAAATATTGTACCCCAGAAAACTCCAAAAAATGTATTAAGTTGGGCTGGTGCGGCAAATACGATAGTTTGGATAGACCAAATAAATAAAATAGTATTCACATTTTTCACTCAGTTAATTCCGTTTGGATATCAGAATTATAAAAAGGAATTACATGAAATATTGTATTCTGATATCAATTAATCGGAGTTAATTTTATAACTGGTATNACTCTGCCTGATATCTCTTCATATTCAGAATATTTAGAGTAAATTTTATTTATGCTAATCCAGGCAATTTCCCTCTCTTCAGATTCAAGGACATTATATTTACATTTGTAATTTTTGTTATTAATTATAACTTTGACTGAATCTTGTTTAATCAAATTTCGATACCAATTAGGAGGTGTTTTATTCCCTCCATTTGAAGCTACAATCATAAAACTATCTTCATCGGGGAAATAAGTAAGCGGTGCATATCTTTCTTTGCCTGAGGATCTTCCTGTTGTAATTAATACTAAGACTGGAATCCCAATCAAAGAATTAAGAAANGTATATTTAGATATTCTCAAAACCCATAGATGAAATTTAGAAAAATATTTAATAAGTTTGAAATTTTCTTTAAAAACTTCTGATAAATAATTACCAAATTTATNCAAAATCAATCCTGAAACGAAATTATTACTTTACCAAACATTTCTCTNTTTTCTATAATTCTATGAGCAGTATTAATTTGTTCAAATGGAATCACTTTATGTATAACCGGAACAATTTTTCCCTCAAGTATGTTATCTAGTAATAGTTGTATATCTTCTTTAGTCCAACTATTTGAACCTTGGATTTTTATTTCTTTTCTCCANATAAATCGTATATCTGTCTTGGGGTCAAATCCGGCAGTTGCGCCACAAGTCAATATTCTCCCACCGGTCTTCATGCATTTCAAAGTTCTNACCCAGGTATCTCCTCCTGTATAATTTACAGCAACATCAACACCATCACCTGTTAAAGATCTTACAGTTCGGTGGAATTCTGGTTCATCGTTATAATTAATAATCATATCTGCACCCAGTTCTTTTAACTTTTCTCCTTTTTCATCCGAACTTGTAGCAGCAATAACAAAGCATCCTTTCATACGTGCTATCTGTACACATGCATTTCCAACTCCACCAGAAGCACCTAAAATTAAAACTTGTTCCCCTGGTTTAATATTNCCGTTNGTAATTAACATTCTCCATGCAGCGCCATANGCTATAGGTAAACAAGCAGCAGANTTAAAATCAATTTTATCATCTAATTCTAATAATCTTGATTCATCTACAGCAATTTGTTCCCTTAAAACTCCGTCAGTATCTTCCCCCATAATTCCTATTCTGCCACTTTCAAGAACAATATTAGGATCTATAAGAACTCGTTTTCCAAGCCATTTAGAAGAAACATTTGANCCAGTTTGAATTACCTCACCACTTGCATCTCCACCTGGAATAATAGGTAATTTAATTGGATGGCCTGGCATTCCTTTCCGTACAAAAATATCAAGATGATTAATGCTGCAGGCTTTTACTTTAACGATAACCTGATCATCCCCGCAAGTTGGTTCAGCTATATCCTTAATTACAAATGCATCTACATCGCCATGTTCTTCAAGTAAAACTGCTTTCATTACATTCTCCAGTTAGTGATTAAACAAATTAATTAGTATTAAATATCAATATCTATAATATACAATATACAAAAATAATTAATCTCATATGAATGTAAAAAAAGAAAATAATTATAATTTAACTTTTATCGCTATAGGATTTTATTTATCACTACAAATTTTTTCAGATATAGGGTCTTTAAAAATCATTAAATTATTTGGATATAGTATAGATGGAGGAACTTTCCTTTATCCGTTTACTTTTACAATAAGAGATTTAATACATAGATTATCTAATAAAAAAACTAGTCAGATAGTTATAATACAATCAGGTTTTTTAAACCTATTCATGGCATTATTTTTTTATATCATTGGTATTTTGCCATCAGATTTAGAAATAGGTCCTCAAAATGAATTTACTTCTGTACTAAGCCCAATATGGAGGCTAGTAATCGCATCGATATGTGCAGAAATCATATCAGAATTTATAGACACTGAAATTTATTCAGCATGGACCAAAAAGTTTAAAAATAAAATGATATGGGGAAGGGTTATATCAAGTAATACCATTGCCCTAATTATTGATAGCATTATATTTTGTCTTATAGCTTTTTACGGAACTATGCCAAACAGCATATTAATGTCTATATTGATAAGTAATGTGATTATTAAAGAACTGGTAACAATAACATCAATCCCTTTAATTTATTTAACAAATAATATTTCTAAAGAAACTAGTTAATTTAGTAATTCTTTTAAGCGATTAATAGGTAATTCATAAACTTTATTATTATTTATTCCAGTCATGGTTTCTGCTGCAAACAGGCTATTAATTATTGATTCTTCAGTGCTCTCTACTACAGCTTGTAAGAAAGGATCAATCATATCATTGCTTATCATTTGAATATCAGATATATTTTTNCTACTAAATGCGTGNTTATTTGAGGTAGAAAAAGCTAGAAAAATATCACCAGATCCATTAGCNCCAATACCTCCNACATTACCTATNCCNAAACTTGATCTTNTNGCTAATTTTTTAAGTTGATGGGGTAAAAGAGGTGCATTAGTTGCAATTATAACAATTATTGATCCATCTCCTGGAATATTACTAGAATTAATCTCAGGGAAATGGTTCGAAAGAGTTTTGCCAACATTTACTCCGTTAATTGTTAATCTTTCTCTTTTACCATAATTAGCCTGAACTAAAGTACCAACAGTATAAGCATTATCATTAATATTTATTTGCCTAGACGAAGTGCCAATTCCGCCTTTAAATTGATGGCAAATCATACCAGTGCCACCACCAATATTTCCTTCATATACAGGGAATTGACTTGCATTTAATATAGCTTCTAAAACATGTTCTTGTTTTACATGATGTCCATTTATATCATTTAATACCCCATCATACGTTTCTGCTATAACAGGTAAACTGAACCTGGTTTCTTTAAAATTATTATTATTCATAATCCACTGGATTACTGAATCTCTGACTATACCAACGCTGTGTGTATTAGTAATAGCTATCGGGGTTTCTAAAAAGCCTGATTCTTCAACCCAAATAGTTCCTGTCATCTCTCCGTTACCATTTAAAACATCGTATGCTGCAAAAACAGGTAAATGAGCATTAGATTTTCCCCGAGGGAAAATAACTGTAACACCTGTTCTAACTGGCCCTTCGCCGACTATCAATTTTCCATTTCCATTAATAATGGTAGAATGACCAACTTCTACATCATTAACATCGGTAATTGAATTATATTTTCCAGGTGTACCATCAAAATTTATTAATTCTCTTGCTCTCATTATTCTACCCTTTGATTAAATTCTTAGCTTAGAATATATCATATAAGCTTAGAATTCAGCTTTAAGGTATCTAAGATTTTATTTCAATTTCAATGAATTCCATAAAAGAGTCACCATTATATACAACTTCGTGTTCTACACCTTTTTTCCTGTGATAAGGTTGATGAATTACTAAATCAGAAGTAATATTTTCATTATCAGTAATAATATTTAGTTGCCCTGTTTTACAAGGAACAACAACATAATCATATTCATGTTTATGCAATCCAGTGCTCTGATTTGCTTCAAAGCTCCATATCATAATTCTTACATCATTGTTATCAATCATTAATTCTGAAGATGCTTTATCGTACATATCAACCTCGTTTAAAAATTATTTCTAAAAATTCTATTGCAGTGTAATTATCTAGTGTTTTCAAGTGATGTATAAAGATTTCATGAGATAATTTCAATATAAAAGCTATTAATAATGTTTTAAATATTACTGAGAGTAAAATTGGTTTATTTTGATTAAAATATTTATAACCTGAAATTAATACAAACCAAAACTCAAAAACGTTAGGAAAAAACACAAGAATAATACGCATATCAAAAATAAAAAATAATACCACTCCTACCATTCTGAAAACAAACAAACTAATAGAAATCAATTTTTCCTTTGAATTCCATCTTAAAGATACCATTAAGAATAAACTCATATAAAACAAATCCAAGAATTTGTCTAATTCCTGGTAATTTGAAACACCTCCCATATTTATATATCCCATCATAAATAAATCTGAAAGATCAACAAATATTGCTAAAATGCTTCCCCAAAAAGGGAAAAACAATACAGGTACAGAGCCTGCAATTCTTACTATAGAAATAATCAGTTCTTCAGCATTCACAGTATTCTCAGTTACTTAAAGTAATATTTATAAATTATTTACCATCCCTGCTCAGATGTAGGTAATCTTTTACAATTTTTATCTATATCTAATAACAATTCTAAAATTTCAGGATCATCCAATCTTCCTTCATCTATTTTAGGTTTTAATATAACATGTCGGTCATAAGAAATATTTTTCTGCCAATTATCTACATAACATTTACAATAACCATATCTGTGCGTTACTAAACACAGATCATACATATCTTTTGTGACTTCTTCAGGATAATCTGATGATTCAGTCCCACTCGAACAAGCAAATAATAAAATACTCAATGTAATTACTAAAATTTTAATAAAAGATTTAATTTTCATTGTTTTATTTCGAGATAATTAATAATAGATGATATATAAATTCTTATTGATTCTTTTATTTCAGAAATATCTATGTATTCATCAATCTGATGAGGAGCAGTTACTGCCCCTGGGCCACAAACAACAACAGGAATATTTTTTTCTTTGGATATAATTGTTCCATCTGTTGAGCCCGGTACTCCAGCAATCACTGGAGGATTACCGGTAACAAATTTATAAGAATCTGATAAGGCTTTAACAATTTTTGAATTTGTATCCACTTTAACTGGTGGGCGTGACTCTAAAATCTCATACGTAAATTTATTACTATCATATTTTAATTTTGCATTTTCAATAATACTATCAAAACGATCAAGGATATATCCCAGATCAATTTCAGGTGTTAATCTTATGTCTAAAATCATTTCAGATTCTCCTGGCATAACATTATTTTGAGGAATACCATTATTTAATCCTGGTGAACTTATAATAGTAGGAGTAATGGATGGATACCCTAAAAGAATTGATTTATGTTCCTTAAGCTGGTCATTTAATTTCTCGCATTCAGTCAATATATTAGCCAAAGGATAGGAAGTATTTAAGCCAGAATAAGGCATAGCACCGTGAGACATTTTCCCTATTATTTTAATAGATATCCATGCTACTCCTTTTTGTTCAATACATATATTATTTGCTTCAGGTTCGCATACAATCACAGAAGATATACGATCAGCATATTCAGATTGAACAAAATCTTTAACACCAATCATTTCACCTTCTTCATCACAAAGAGCAGCGCAAATTAAATTTCCATTTAATTCTAAATCAGAATCTTTTATAAGTTTCATTGCATACAATGCACAAATCAATCCAGATTTCATATCATTAACACCTCTACCAATAATTCTCCCATTCTTGATAGTAGCAGAAAATGGATCTACTGACCAAAGCGAACTGTCACCTTCTGTAACTACATCAGTATGACCTTCAAGTAATAATGTTGGAATATTAGAGTTTTCTGAATTTGAATTATTAACATAATTTAATTCAGCAATAACGTTAGGGCGTTTATCAGTGACATAATAAAAATCAGTTTCAAATCCGAATTCTTTAAATTTTTTCTCAATCCATAATGCTGCTTCTAATTCACTAAAACCATTTTTAGGATCCCACACACTTTTAATTCTTGAAAATTCACAAATTAAATCTATTAAATAATCGTTATCAATATTATTAAATAAACTATTTATCTGAGATTCATACTTCATACTTTACGATTTCTTTTTAGCTAAAGCAGATATAGCTTCATAAATACANCTNTGGGCTGCCTGAGCAGTAATATCACCCGGCTGATCATATATTGGTGCAACTTCAACTACATCCATGGCAACCATCCCCTTACTCAAAACTATTTCTCTTATTGCCCTTAATAATTCAAGTGATGATATTCCTCCTGGTTCAGGGGTACCAGTTCCTGGAGCAAATGCAGGATCCATTACATCAACATCAACTGATATATATAATTTGTCAGGGCCATCAAGAGCTTCTGATATTGCCATTTCAAGTACTTCATCAAAACCCTTCTTTTCAATCTCAGCCATCAGATGCCATCTCATTCCCTGATCCTTCATCCATTTNNNAT
>NZNN01000029.1:0-4894 GCA_002694895.1 Chloroflexota bacterium | reverse complement strand
GGANNNGGCCAGGGNCCTCTTAATCCGACNTGTACAAAATTTTTACCTGGAATTGCTCCACTTTCAATTAATCGTCTCATAGGACTTCCATGGCTTATTAAAACATCTCCATAAGTAGAGTCTCCAGTATCGGCATGNGCATCAAAATGAACCATTCCCACATTACCATAACCATATTTTTTTGCTACTGCTGTTGCGCTAGGAAGAGTTATTGAATGGTCTCCTCCGAGAACTATTGGGATAGCATCTGCATCAAGGGCTTCAGTTACTTTTTTCTCAACAGCTTCATGTGATTTTTCAAGAGATGATGGAGGGCAGTTTGCATCACCAAAATCTACCACATTCATTTCTTTTAGCGGAAAAACTTCTAGATTTAAATGATAAAGATTGGATAATTTTGCAGGCTTAGGCCAGTAATCTGCCTGCCTGATTGCTCTTGGNCCNTATCTNGNACCTGGTCNNNNTNCNACTCCCATATCTACCGGTGCTCCTATAATAGCTATATCAGCATTCATGGATTTAAGTTCTTTAGCATTAACTGCAAAAGGAGTCCCAAGGTATGTGGGCAAACCTATATAACTTGGATGTAATTCATCACCATGTAATTCCGGCATATCATTCCTCAATTAAGAATTTNAAATAATAAAGTTTCTATATGTGATTCAATAAGATCTCTCGCTTTCCTATATCTTGGCAAATGTAAATCATTATCCTTTCCATCTACATAAGGATCAGGAATGCTCCAGTGTAAGAAATTGTTAGCATCTAATCCTGCAGGGCATAACTTTTTGGCATTGTCACAAACTGTAATAACATAATCATGTTTATAATTTAAAAATTCATCAACATGATTTGAAGTTTGTCTGGAAATATCAATGTTTTTTTCCTTCATTGCTTTTATCGCTACAGGATTAACAGTTGATGGCTTTAATCCTGCGCTCAATATCATATGATCTGTGTTCAATAATTCTTTCATAAAACCTTCAGCCATTTGAGATCTGCAACTATTTCCAGTACAAACAAATAATATTGTATTTTTAACTTCCATAGTTAAATTTTTATCTATAAAATAACATTTAGATTATATCAGTAAAAAATAATAATATGAATGTAGTAATTACAGGGGCAAACAGGGGTATTGGGCTAGAACTAGTCAAACAATTTAATGACAAAGATTATAATGTTTACGGAAGTTCAAGAAATCCTTTAGCTTCTACTGAGCTTCAAGAAGAAATAGGACTCGATAAAATAATTCCACTTGATATGGGTGATACAAATTCAATAGAAACATTTTGTAAACAAATACAAAATTTAACAAATTCTAAAATAGACATCCTTATAAATAATGCAGCAGTTAGAGGAGAAAAAGGCAATCAGGAAGTTCTTGATCCTAATGTAATCAGAGAAACATTCAANATTAATGCTGTTGGACCAGTTATGCTGATTAAAAACCTGGCAAATTCCTTGCACGGAACAAAAATAATTAATATTACCTCGGGTATGGGATCAATATCTCGTACAACTTCTGGTGACATGTCTTACAGAATGAGTAAAGCAGCACTAAATATGGCNGGACGAAACTTACATATGCAAATGAAAGAACATAATACAATTATAGTTCAAATTCACCCCGGCTGGGTAAGAACTGATATGGGTGGAATGAATGCCGCAATATCTGTAGAAGAATCAGCAAAAGGTATTATAAATTCAATTGAAAAACTAACACCTAATCANTCTGGAACTTTTTTCGATTATAAAGGGGATAAAATTCCCTGGTAATTATATCTGCGAAAATAACTTTATTTAAGATTATTTGTCCAACAAAAATTTCGCAATAATCAAACCTAATTCTTCACCATGCTCATATGTTGCATGCCCTACGCCAGCTAAAGGATTTAATTTTGAGTTGGCACCAGTATCAGAAAGTAATTTGCTTAACATCACAGGATTTTCAGAATAATTTACATTTTCATCAACATCACCATGTATGAAAAGAGAATTAGGAATTTTCTTTTCATTTTTNNCAATCATTAATTTTGTTTTGGTAATAGGATTAATTGGGTCAAAAACTTGTACTGCTTTTTCAATATCCATGCTTACATCTCTATTATGTGCTTCTATTAACTCATCTTTGAATTTTTCTCTTCTTATAACACTTTCAAAATTTAATACACCTTGCTGAGAAATAAAATTTTTAACATATGGATTTAATTCACCTATAGAAGTTAACCAAGCTGCTGATGCNCCCAAACCACAACCCCAGGTAGTAATATTACTCAGATTTAACTCAGCTATATTTTTCAATTGTTCAAAAAACTTATAATTAGCTAAAATAGCCGAACCTCTTCCCCAATGATTNCCAGTAGCATGACATCCTGCAATTGCAAATCCGGAATCTAAGGCCGGTTTAAAAAANTTTTGTTTTTTTGGTTCGTCTAACCAATCTGCCCCTCCGTCTTTAACATACCCTCTATTACCATGAAAATGTAATANAACAGGAATATCTTTNCTTCTGTTTTCAGGATATATTACATAACCCCAATCNTGNTCNAAANTGAAAAATTCTTTTTTGTATTCATTTAACATNAAATNCCTNATNTNTTAAATTTTTATTAAATTCTTAGATTGAATATATCATGAATAGGAAGTAGCATAATACACTCNAAANCTAAAAAGGGGGAATAAGATGTTAGATGAAATATATAAAAAAGTACAAAACGAAAAATCTCAAAGTATTAATTTACTAAATGATATAGTAAATATTGAATCCTTCTCAGGATCTAAGCCTAACGTTGATAATCTAAGTAAATTTCTTTCAGAAAAGTGTCAGGCCTTGGGTGGTAAAAACAAATTTTTCCCTCAGAAAGATTTTGGTGACAATTTCACATCTGACTTCTACTCAGGTAGTGATACTGTATTAATTCTTTGTCACATGGATACTGTAT
This sequence comes from Chloroflexota bacterium, assembly GCA_002694895.1. Taxonomy (GTDB): domain Bacteria; phylum Chloroflexota; class Dehalococcoidia; order Lucifugimonadales. The sequence goes on along the minus strand of NZNN01000029.1, from coordinate 1,949 downwards.
GGCCTATTGGAACTCTTCAGGAAAGACCATTTACGATAGAAGGAAATATAGCTACAGGTCCAGGTATTTTTGATATGAAAGTAGGAATAACAATTGCACTTGAAGCTATTAGAATACTTAATGAACTTGGGGTTACTCCAAAAACAAATATTAAATTATTATTTAATTCAGATGAAGAATTGGGCAGTGAAAATTCAATGGATTTAATTCAAGAAGAATCAAGAAAAAGTAAAGTTGCATTTTGCCTTGAGTCAAGCTTCAAAGGAATGATAAAAACAGCTAGAAAAGGCGTGGGAATGTACTATCTTTCAATTAACGGCAAAGCTGCCCATGCGGGAAGTGAACCAGAAAATGGTATAAGTGCAAACGTAGAATTAGCACATCAAATTCTAAAATTAAACTCATTTAATAATTCTGAAACAGGAACAACAGTCAATACAGGACGAGCTGAAGGAGGAGTAGTAAGAAATCAGATACCTGCAAAAGCAGAAGCATTAATTGATCTGAGAGTTGTTACAAATTATGATGCCTCTGAATTAGATAATAAAATAAAATCATTAAAACCTGTTCTTGATGGCAGTAAGTTAAAGGTAACAGGAGGAATGAACAGACCACCAATGGAAAGAACAGAAGGTATTGTTAAATTATATAAATGGGCAAAAGAAACTGTTAAAGATCTTAATGTAGATTTTATTGAAACCGGTTTTCCTGTAGGTGGTGGGTCAGATGGGAATTTTGCTGCTGCTACTGGTACACCTGTATTAGATGGTTTAGGAGGAGTTGGTGATGGAGCTCATGCAGAACATGAATATATAGAGATAGATAAATTTCATGATAAAATTTCTATACTTGCAAGTTTGATATTAAATATTCATAATTTTAAAATCTAAGAATATTCAACGGAAATAATAAAAATGAAAGAAATTTATAACGAAATTGACAGCTTGAAAAATGATCTTATAGATCTTAGCCATCAAATTCATAGTAATCCAGAAATCAAATGGCAAGAATTCTCGGCTGTAAAAAATATAGAAACTCTATTAAATAAATACAATATTCAAATTAATAAAGTTAAAGATTTACCAACAGCTTTTACTGCTTCAATAAAAGGAAATTCAAAAGGCCCCGTAATCGCATTGTTAGCAGAATATGATGCTCTCCCAGGTATAGGACATGCCTGTGGGCACAATCTTATTGCAATAACAAATATAGGAGCTTTTTTAGGATTTTTAGCTCTCAAAGGGAATTTTCCCGGAGAGATAAGACTTATTGGAACCCCTGCAGAAGAAGGAGGCGGTGGGAAAATATCTCTTCTTGGCAAAAATTACTTTGATGATGTAGATATTTCTCTTTCTTCTCATGGTTCATCAAATACTACAATTCTATGGGAAGACGTACCAATGGGAACAGGAATGAGCCTTGCAACCTCAAAAGCAATTTATGAATTTCATGGGAAAGCTTCTCATGCCGCCATAAATCCAGATCAAGGAATAAATGCTTTAAATGCCGTTATAATGCTTTTTAACGGTATTGATTCGCTCCGACAACATGTGAAAGATGATACAAGAATACATGGAATAATCACTGATGGTGGTATGGCTCCAAATATAGTTCCTGATTTTGCAGCAGCAGATATATTAATGAGATCCAGAAGTTCTTCTTATGTAGAGTATATTAGGGAAAAAATTGATGATATCGCAAAAGGAGCAGCTCTTATGACAGGAGCCGAATTAAAAATCAGGGAAGATGAACCAGGATACAAACATGTAATTCCAAATACAACATTGGCAAAAATTGGAAAAAGTATTTTGAAAGAATTAGAAATTAATCTTACATCACAACCATTAAATAGATTTGGCAGTGGAGCTTCCACAGATTTTGGAAATGTGAGCCACGAAATGCCTTCTTATGCTTTTAATTTTGCTGTCTCTGAAGAACCGGTAGCAGGT
>NZNN01000028.1 GCA_002694895.1 Chloroflexota bacterium | reverse complement strand
TTTGTCAGCACAAAATATTCATTGTCATTTGTTGATTCATAATAATGACTTTTAATATCAAAAATAAAACCGGAACATGATTCTGTTGCGGTTTTTAATCTGATGACAGAAGATTCTATAGATGTGATTGCTTCCGGCCATTTAATAGAAGTAGATGTTGTTTCTAATATTTTTGTTCTGTCCAGAATATTATTCAAATCATCTTCTGTATCTTTTTTCAAATTATTCAAATCATCTTCTGTATCTTTTTTCAAATTATTCAAATCATCTTCTGTATCTTTTTTCAAATTATTTATAGTGGTATTTTGGTTTTCGATTTTTTTCGAAAATTCTTCATATATTTTTAATGTGTCTTGTAAAGATTTGGATTTTTCTAGTGCAGCTTTTAATTCTGAATTTATTCTGTTTCCTTTTTCTTTTTCCACTAAAAGTTCAGCATTTATCCTTTTTTCTTTTTCTGCTGCTGCTTCTAATTTTGCATTATTGTTTTTTTCTTGTTCAATTAAATAAAGTGATTTAGTTTCTAGTTCTTTTTCTTTTGATTTTATTGTTAATTCTTGTTGATATAATGCTTCTTTTTCAGACAATAATTTTTCTTCATTGATTTTATTAATTGCATTATTAGATTTTTCTATAGCGAAGTTTGTTTTATCAATAGAATCATTTATAGTTTCACTAGTTCGATTATTAGAATTTTTAATATTTAAATCTATTTTATTTTTAAATTCCACGAGTGTATTGCTCTGATATATAGAAAGTACCCCGAAACCAGATACCCATAATAAAATATTTAAACTAACTATAGCTAATATATATTTTTTGTTCACTTCAGAATTGAATCCTTAAATGTAGTAAAATGAAATTTTTAATACTTATAATTATATCCTATCTATATAGGCAATTTATAATATTATTATGAATAATGATTTAAGAATTTATTTGAATAAAAGGATTTCTGTATTACCTGAATGGCTTGCAGATCATTCATATCGCACTGCTAAATTAGCTATGAAATTAGCAAAATATTATAAAGAAGATACACAGAAATGTGAATTGGCTGCTTTGTCACATGATATTGTTAAGCATTATGATAATAAGGATCTTTTAGAAATTGTGTCAAAACAGAACATAGATTGTTTAGATTTTGAAATAAAAAATCCTAATGTATTACATGGGCCTGTAGCTTCACATTATATTCAGAATTATCTTGATGATACTGTCATATTTGAATCAGTTAGATGGCATACCTCAGGGCATTACACATTCAATAACATAAGTAAAATAGTATTTTTATCAGACAAAGTAGAACCATATAAAGTAACTAACAGACCTGAATTAAATCAGGTTAAGAAATTAGTTTTAGATGATTTAGATCAATCAATTATAAAATACTTTGATATTCAATTTGATTATCTTGAAACTAGGAAAATACAAATCCATCCTGAATCTATAAAATTTTATGAAAGTTTAATTTAGTATTTTTGTTATTTTGATTGACAGCTCATTTTTGTTTATTTTAATTAAGCAATAACTTGCAGGAATGATGAATTCAGAATAACCTTGCCCAGGATTAATAAATGTTACCCCTTTGTATACTTCTAAATGAGAGTCGTGTGTATGTCCAAACAAAATATATTGAGGTTTAATATTTTTAAAATGATTTAAAATAAGTTCGTAATCTATAGGTGGGGGGCCTCCCCAGTAAGGATGAATGACCCCGAAAGTTATATCATTTATCTGGAATGTTTTTTTATTGGGTAAAGATTCTCGGATTTCTTTAGGATCAGAGTTTCCGTGAACTATAATAGATTGGTTTGCATTTTTCTTTATACCTTTTATCACGTTTTCTGAAGTAATATCACCACAATGTATAACTAAATCTGCATTTGATATTTGTTTTTTAATTTCATTATGGAGTTCATTATATAATCGTTGATGTGTATCAGAAATTATAAGGATATTTTTAATATTATTTAATTTAATCAATTTATTCAGTATCTGTTAGATCAGATATAAATTTAGAATCAAATCCTAAAGATTTTAATATTTCTTCTGTATGCTCTCCCAAATCTGGAGCAGCACGATTAACAGACAATGGAGTTTCTGACATTTTTAATAGGGGGCCAACCATTTTGATTTTTCCCAACAACGGATGGTCAATATTTTTTACTAAATCATTTTCTTTTATTTGTGGATGATCAACTAATTCTTCAACAAAATTTACAGGTCCTGCTGGCACTCCAACTTTAACAAAAATATCAAGCCAATCTTTGACTGTTTTCTTTTTCATAAGAGATTCAAATAAAGGCACTAATTTTTCATTAAATTCATATGTTTCATCTGAATATGGATCGTAATTTTCTTCGAATCTTATATCATGAACCTTATGTACATCAGCGAATTTTTTTCTAAGTGTTTCACTTAAACAGGCAACAGCTATAATTCCGTCTTTTGCCTGATATGTTCGATAGTAATGATTATGAACAGTCTTATTGCTTAATTTTTGATATTCTTCGAGAATGTTATCATAAGACTCACCTGATTCTCTCATTTCTGATAATAAATTTTTAAACTCTGATCTTAATTCAGAATCAAAAGTTTCCGATTCGAAAAATCGCCCATTTTGTACGCTTAATGCCGATGCTAGTAATGTTGTTTCTATTTTTTGTCCTTTTCCTGTTTTTTCTCTATGGTAAAGTGCAGCACATATACTCCATGCCATTCCCAATCCGGTTGTATAATCTGCAACTGCAGTTGATTGTATTTGTTGCGGGACTCCATTATTTACCTTATTTTCAGCAGCCATTAAACCGCTCATAGCTTGTGCAATCAAATCATACCCAGGCCTGTGGCTATCAGGACCAGATCTTCCCCACGCTGTATTATCGCAATAAATTAATTTTGGATTATATTTTTTTATAGTTTCATAATCTACTTTTAGTTTTTCAGGAACATCAGGTCTAGAATTTATTATCATTACATCAGAAATCTTACAAAGTTTTTCAACAATTTTTTGCGATTTTGGGTTTTTTAGATCGATTGTCATTCCTTTTTTCCCTCTATTAAGAGCGAAAAAAGATCTCCCGTACCCTGTAATTCCAGGTATTATTTCAAGTGCATATCTCCATGGATCACCTGTGGGTGGTTCTATTTTTATTACTTCCGCACCCATATCGCTAAGCATTGAGCCAGCAAAAGGCGCAGCAATAATTTGACTAAATTCTATTATTCTTATGCCTTCTAATGGGCCAGCCATAATTTATTGCCTTGTTCTTATATAATTATCGTTTTATTATGAGATGATCTTAAAGATATAATAACAAAAATTCAAGTTAAAAATTAGTTTATAGGAGTAAAAGTGAATAATAATAAAACTGCAATCATTACTGGAGCAGGCACCGGAATTGGCAGAGGAATTGCATTAAAATTTGCAGAGAATAATTTTAACCTAATTCTAGCAAGTAGAAATGTTAATAATTTAAATAAAGTTAAAAAAGATTGTGATTTACTTAATAATGATTCTAGTTATGTAATTCAGACAGATATTACTGATGAAACAAGTGTTGATAATTTGTTTTCAGAATCTAAGTCAAAGTTCGGCAAAATTGATGTTTTGATCAATAATTCAGGAGTATTTGACGGCGGGGCTATAGATGAAATGTCAGTTGAAACTTGGGATAAAGTTATTAGTGTGAATTTAAGAGGGGCTTTCTTATGCCTCAGGCAGGCTATGAAATTAATGAAATCTCAAAAATATGGAAGGATAGTTAATATTGGTAGTATTTCCGGGCAAGTTCCAAGATTAAATTCTGCACCATATACTACTTCCAAATTTGGATTAACAGGATTAACAAAGGCTGCCGCATTAGAAGGAAGAGATTTTAATGTAGTTGTTTCAATTGTACATCCAGGTAATGTTATTACTGAATTAAGAGCCAATAGAGGTGAGGATAAAGATGTAGAACCAATGATGGAACCACAAGATATTGCGGAATTGGTATATTTAACTGTAAATCTTCCGTCTAATGTAAATTTGTTAGAGAGTGTAATGTTACCAAACACACAACTTTATGTAGGAAGGGGATAGACTATATTAATTCATTTAATTGTGATTGTATTTGAATTGCATTTTCGTCATCAAATTTCGGAAAACTTATAATTAAACATTTTCCATTTTTTAACCATAAAAACAATGTTGAATGTTCTTTTAACCTAAATATACTTTTGGGGATAAGAAACAGTCCATATATTAACGGGATAATACCTATAATAAAGAAAATTGTCTGAAATATATTGTTAAGAAAAGGAATAAATGATATTGCTATTAAAATACTGAGTCCAATAGTAGAATACTTTATTCCTTCTTTAAGTCGATTTTCTTCTCCTTGATGCATCATGATTTCAATGTTATGTATTTCAGAGAAAGATACTTCTTTTTTCTTTGAGAATATATTTTTGTTTGAAGTTTTTCCTGTAATTATTCTTTGATTTGTTAACTTACATACCAAGGTATCAACAAGGATTTTTTCATTTTGATTTAGATTCATGTTATTGAAATTTACTTTTAAGACATAATTGTAATATAAACTTTNTATATCTGTAAGTTATAATCCAAATAATATGAAAGCAAATTTACATATTGCTATAGATGGNCCGGCTGCATCTGGTAAAACAGATACAGGTATATTACTTGCCAAAGAATTNGGGATATCATTTTTNGATACAGGNTTAATGTACAGNGCAATAACTTATTATTTTATNAANTCACAAATAGATGNAAATAANATTGAGANTATTGATAAAGNTNTTTTTNAAAATATAAATATNCAAGTGNNTGATANNCAAANTGTGATTTTAAATAACATTGATATTTCAAAAATGATATTTTCNGATGAAGTTAANAATAAAGTTTCTATATATGCTGGAATNCAAAGTGTTAGAGAAAATCTTGTAATGAAACAGCAATTCATTGCTGAAAACANTGATATTGTTATGGTAGGAAGAGATATAGGTACGATTGTATTGCCTGAGGCGGAGTTTAAATTCTTTTTAGATTGTAGTTTAAATACAAGAGCTACTCGAAGAATGCACCAAAGTGACAAAAAGAAATTTATAAATGAAAAAGACAAGATAAATTATAGAGATTTGCTTGATAAAAATAGAGAAATATCTCCATTGGTACCATCTGATGATGCTGTTATGGTATTCAACGATCATATTAATTTGGAAGAAACTGTAAAATTAATAAAAGATATTGTTTTAAATTAAATGTTAGACTTCAATAAAATATGTAATTTTATACAACTAAAGTCTCTTAATACTTTTGCTGATTTTCATATTAAAGGTATTAATAATATNCCCATTCATGGACCTTTGATTTTTGTTGCTAATCATCAGGCTTATGTGGATCCAAGTTTAATTAGTGTTATNTCTCCCAGGAAAGTTAATTTTGTTGCTAAATCTGAGGTATTTAAATTTTTACCTGTTGCTATTTTGCTTAAATCTTATGGTGCTCATCCTATTAAAAGAAANAGATTAGATCTTAATTTTTTNNGATGGGCAATTAAGATACTTAATAATGGCGAAGCTTTATGTTTGTTTCCAGAAGGGACAAGGTCAAATGGTGTTTTAAAGAGAGGACTACCCGGAATAGTTCATTTAGCAGTAAGAACTGGTGTGAATATAATTCCTGTAGGGATTGAAGGTACAAATAAAAATCAAGGAGTAAGTGGTGTACTATTTCCAACAGGAAAAATAATTGTTAAAGTAGGTAAAGCTTTTAAATTTGAAAAATCAAATNAATCTTTAAGCAGAGATACTGTAGATACTATTTTANATAANATAATGANTAATATAGCTGAATTAATTCCTACNGATATGAGAGGAATATATAAATAATTAATATTTATTAAACAATTGTCAATTAAAATGTTTTTTTGTCAGGATAAATAATGTGTGGAATAGTAGGAAATATAACAAATAAACCTATAAAAAATATGTTAATGAATGGGTTAGCTGAATTGGAATATCGTGGTTATGACAGCGTAGGAATAGCNACTATTGGATCAGATAACAAAATTTCAATAATTAAAAATAAGGGCAAAATTAAAGATTTTACGAATAAATACCAAAATAAATCATTACAAGGTAATTTGGGTATAGGACATACGAGATGGGCTACTCATGGAATACCTTCTGAAACTAATGCCCATCCAATTTATGATTCTGATAAAAAGTTGGCAGTTGTACATAATGGGATTATAGAAAATTATCTAGAAATTAAAAAGGATTTAATTAAAGAAGGATTTGAATTTTCCACTGATACAGATACTGAATGTATTGCAAATTTAATTGCCTCATTTTTGAAAAAAAATTACACAATGCTTGATTCTTTAACTAAGACATCAGAACGTATTATAGGACATGCTGCTGTTTTAGTTATTTCTGAGTATTTCCCATCAATTATTTTCGGATTTAAAAAAGGTTTTGCAGGCTCAATTTTAATAAGTAAGAATAATGGTGAAATTTCTATATCCAGTGATTTGCATGCATTGAGTTTTGATGTAGGTGATTATGTAGTTTTAGAAGATAAAGAAATTTTTTCAGCTGAAAGTAATAAAGTGGAAATATATGTTAATAAAAATCTTATTTCAAAAAAGTGGAAAAAAATTGATGGAAAAAATGAATTAGCCACAAAAGGAAAATACAAGTATTTTATGGAAAAAGAAATTCATGAGCAGCCAAAAGTGTTTCTGGATAATTTTAGTGGAAGAATAGATTTTGTAAATAAATCTATAAGCTTTATTGAAGAAATTAATAAAATTGATTTACGTAGATTTAAAAGAATACATTTGATAGGTATGGGTTCAAGTTATAATGCTTGTTTACTAGGTGGTTATTGGATAGAAAAAATAGCTAAAATACCTACTGTTTGTAGCAATTCATCTGAATTCAGATATAGAGAGCCTGTCATTGAAGAAGGTACTTTGATTATTCCAGTTTCTCAATCTGGAGAAACTGCTGATACACTTTCAGCATCGCATTTAATGAAACAGAGTGGATACGATCAATTATCTATTGTTAATGCTAAAAATACTGAACTTGAAAGAATTACTAATAATTCAATTTATATGAGAGCTAATAAAGAAATTGGAGTAGCTTCCACTAAAACTTTTATGTCTACTTTACAGATATTATTTACACTAGCTTTGTATTTAGCTCAAAATTCCAATTCGAAATTAATAAACAATAAACTTTTTAATGATTATAAAAATATACCAAACTACATGAATAATATTCTGGATAATTCAGAATTAATAAAAAAAATTTCAAAGAAATATTCTAAATATTCTAATTTTTTGTATTTAGGTAGAGGATATAATTACCCTATAGCTATGGAAGGTGCTTTAAAATTAAAGGAATTAAGTTATATTCATGCTGAAGGTTATCCGGCCGGCGAAATGAAACATGGACCTATTTCTTTAATCGAAGATAAAATGCCAGTTTTTGCCATTATAACTGACGGTGTTTATCTGAATAAAATGATATCAAATATAAGAGAAATAGGTTCTAGGAATGGGAATATAATTGTATTGTCGAACTGCCCGGACAAATTAGATAAATCTTGGTATAGTGATTTGATTAATTTTGATTATACTGATGATAACTTTTCACCATTTTTGTCAACTGTTTGTATACAATTGTTTTCTATTTATATTGCGATGGAAAGAAATTTAGATATTGATCAACCGAGACATTTGGCCAAATCGGTTACGGTTGAATGATAGATAAAACTAAAATATTAAATTCTTCAGGCCCAAAAAAGGTTTCAAAGTATTTAAATGAAAATAATCTTGACATTGACCTTGTAGTTTTGGATACAACTGCGAGAACTGCTGAAGACGCAGCCAGGTCAATTGGAGTTCAAGTAGGTGCTATAGTGAAATCATTAGTTTTTAATCTTAAAGAAGATTTGACAGGTTATGATCATATGATATTAGCTTTGATTGCTGGAGATCAAAAATGCGATACTCAAGCTTTAGAAAAATTGACAGGATATGATGGTAAATTATTGCGACCTGATGCTGATTTTGTTAAAAGTAAAACTGGTTATAGCATAGGTGGAGTTTCCCCATTGGGATTACCACCTGATGCCAAGGTTTATGTTGATAAATCTTTAAATAGATTTGATGAAATATGGGCAGCGGCAGGGCACCCTTTTTGTGTTTACAAATGTGCATATAATGAATTGATTTTGCATAGTAAGGGTATAGAGTCAGATCTGATATCTGTGTAATTATGTATTTAATATATGATGATAATTTTTTATATATAATGTAGAATCTTCTTCAGCAAATACCAATACCAAGAGGCAATTATTATAAAAGAAAAACCACGTTCTAATTCATTGAATTTTTTACCTAAAGCTTTCGAATCTAGAAATTATGTATTTTATTTTTTGGGAAGCCTTGCTTCAGTTAATGGTTTTCAAATTTTTATGTTTGCAGAAAGTTGGATTACACATGAATTAAATGAATCACCAGAGGCATTAGGATTTCTGGGTCTCTCTACAGCCTTACCAACTATATTACTTAATTTATTTGGTGGAGCTTTAGCTGACAGATTCAATAAAAAAATATTAATTACCTTATGCCAGTTATTAACCTTGATTGGAGTAGGGATATTTGCTCTGATGTATAGGGCAGATTTTATGCAATACTGGCATGTTTATATTTTTGCTGCACTTGGTGGAGCTATAGGAGCTTTTGAATTACCTGCCAGAATGTCATATTATCCTTTATTGATTACTAAAGATGCAATGCCCAGTGCTGTAGCAATGAATTCTTTAACATGGCAAGGTACTAGAGTTATAGCGCCTGCAATAGCAGGGGTCTTAATAGCAGTTTTTGGAGCCACACCAACCTTGTTTGTTTGTTGTATTGGATTTTTGCTAATGATAGTTTTTTTGAATATGACTAAAGTCAATATTCCTTCCAATGATATAGGTGGAAATCCATTGCAAGATATTATTAATGGATTGAAGTTTATTTACAATAATAAGTTATTTTTAACATTAATAGGGTATTCATTCTTTTTAGGATTTTTTGGTTGGATTTATATGGTAATGATGCCTTATATGGCAGTACAGGTATTAAATGTTAGTTCTTCGGGGACAGGTATACTTTTAACTGCAGCAGGATGTGGAGCTGTAATTCCAACTGTTATGTTTGCAAGAGCTGGTATAAAAAATAGAAGAATGGGAATATGCATAGGCTCTTTTATGGCTGGATTTGCAATAATAGGTTTTGCATTTACTGCTTATCAGTTTCAGAGTTTCAGTTTAGCTATGTTTTTTGTTTTTATTATAGGTTTATCCAGTTCTATATATATGTTATCTGCGATTAGTTCAATTCAATTAAATGTCCCTCATGAATTTAGGGGAAGAATTATGGGAATTTATACTATAACCTACAGTATAGTTTCATTAGGTGGACTTTATTCTGGTTTGATGGGCGGATATATCGATAGATTATTAGTAATAGAACATATAGGAGTACCTATATCGATAGGTTTGGGTGGTTTTATAGTAATCATCGGTTCTGTATTTCTTTATTTATATAATAAATCTTTGAAAACAGAAGCTTAATTAATTTATTCTATGCGAAACTACTAATTCTTTATTTATTTTTTCAAACCAATCAAGAACTTCATTATGAATTGGTATCCCATTTTCTGTTCTTTCAATTTGAGTTATATGCTCAGGTAAGCCAGGATAAATAACTTTATCTTTTCCTGGAATTGTTTTACTATTTTCTAGCATATCTAACCATTCATCCATAGTTTTGGTATATTCGTTATAATCTGTAAAAGCATCGATATTGTATGCGGTTACCATATGCCCAAAATTAGGTCTTCCAGGATTTGCTCCATAACCTCCGCCACTGAGAATACCTCCAAGGATATCAACCATTCCTGCAAGGCCAAAACCTTTGTGAGATCCTAATTCCCTTGTACTGCCCAAAGGCAAAAGGTAATTTTCGCCGTTTACTTTATATTCTTCAGGATTGAACTCTTCCATTATTGGAGCTCCATCATTATCTGATATCCATCCGGGTAGTAGATTGTTTCCAAGTCTTTTTGATATGGATACTTTGTTTGCAGCTATTGTACTCATTGCAGCATCAAATACATAAGGAGGTTTTTCACCTGCTGGGGCTGCAATTGCTATTGGGTTGGTTCCTAACAAAGGTTCTGCACCAAATGTGGGTAATACTTGAGGAGGGCAAGAAGTTACGCACATTCCAATCATTTTATGTTTCATAGCTTGTATAGCATGATATGAGGCCATTCCAAGATGCCTGGAGTTTTTAATTGTAACCATTGATATACCATAAGTTTTAGCTTTTTCTATAGCAATGTCCATTGCCTTGGGAGTAGTTATAATACCTAATCCCCGATCGCCGTCAACAGAACATGTTGCGAGATTGTCTTTAATTGTTGATAATTTGGCCTGAGGTTTTATTTCTTCATTCTTATATCCTTCTATATATATTCGGAGCATATTAGAAATACCATGACTTTCAACGCCTCTTAAATCAGCCAATATAAGAGCATCGGCGGCTATTTTAGAATCAGTTAGATTTTCTCCCATTATTTGAAATATTTCTTCTACATTTTTTCGTAAATTTTCAGAATTAATTTTTTGAGAATTATTTTCATTGCTTACAAAATTTTCTAACATTATCACCTCATTAAGCAAAAAATTGAATTTGAAACAGTATAACATTTAACTAAGAAATAAATGTTTAATTTATTTCTTATAAATTTTTATTTTTCACATAAAAAATGTTGTACTCATAAAGTGAATAATATCACTAATAGATGTAATTTTTTATAAAATTTCATAAATAAGAATAAAAATATATTCAATTTTTATAGATTAATAATTTAAGTTAATATATATTAAGTTGCGATATTAATTCGCTTAAATACTTGGAGGAAAAGTGAAAACATTATCCAAAATTTCTAAATCAATGTTGTTTGCAATCATATTTTTTGTTTTGTTAATTTCTTGTTCTGTTGAGACAGAATCTGCGAGAGAAATTAATGATGTTTCTTTGGAAGTAGTTAAAGACGTAAAAAAATCTAAAGGTAATCTTGTTATTTATTCAGGAAGAAAAGAAAGTTTGGTTGGGCCTTTGATTGATCAATTTAAATCAATAAGCGGTATAAATATAGCAGTGAAATATGGTACTAGTACTGAAATTGCTGCACAATTAATATTGGAAGGTTCAAAAAGTCCGGCAGATATTTTTTATGCCCAAGATCCTGGAGCTTTAGGAAGTGTTATTGATATGTTGCAACAACTTTCACCTGATTTATTGGAAAAAATCCCAGTATGGGCTAAATCCGATAAAGGGAAATGGATAGGAATATCTGGTCGTGCAAGAACTTTGGTGTATAACACTGATAATGTAAAAGATTTAGATTTACCAAAAACTTTATATGATCTTTGTGATGCAAAATGGAAAGGACGAA
>NZNN01000027.1 GCA_002694895.1 Chloroflexota bacterium | reverse complement strand
ATTATAATTTCATTACTTAATATTTCAACATCTTTGACTTCTAAAGTGTTTTGAGCAGTTACAGCAGTAATAACACATGTACCATAAACTCCTAAAGAAGCAAAGGTTTTTAAATCAGCCTGTATACCAGCGCCTCCTCCCGAATCAGAACCTGCAATTGTCATAGCAATATTATTCTTTATCATTTTCTGTACTCTTTACAAATAACTTTTGCCCCTCAAAATAATCTTGTTTGTTATTTAAGTCAAGTTTAATTATCGGATCCTCGAAAATAACTTCATTAATAGAATTTTTACTTAATATAAAATCTTTAATAGTTTTTTCAGAGGAAATAAATTTATACATTTCATCTAAAATTTTTTTACTCAAAATAATTGGATGTCCTCCTCTTAAAGAGCCATCTTTTAATATAAACTTAGGAATAGTTATCTCTTTGCCTGATTGAAAATGATTTTTTATTAATTTCTCTAAGATATATTTAGGCCTTGGCTGATCAATTGACATTAAGAGAATATCATCATCTTTAGATATAGCATCCAAACCTTTAATTATTGAAGAAGTTTTCCCGTTTTTGTAATTGGAGTTAACTATTATATCAACATCATAATTTCTAATTTTTTGGATAATTGTTTCACTGCAAAAACCTAAAACGATGGTTGGTTTTATTTTTAAGGAATTTAAAACATCTATGTGAAATTCAATTAAAGATTTACCATTCCATTCTAAAAGTGGTTTGGATTCACCCATTCTAGTAGACAAACCAGCGGCTAATAATAGCCCGCCAATATTATTCATTAGATTTTACTTTCTGAAAGAGAATTATTAATTTTAGAAATAACCTTAGACCAAACCTTTTCAGGCATAGCCATCGGAAGTCCTGTCCCACCTTCTTTAATCATTAACATTTCAGCAATAATACTCACAGCAATTTCATCAGGAGTTCTACCTCTTAAATCTAAACCTACCGGGGAACGTATCGCTCTTATTCTTTCTTCAGGAATTCCATTTTTCAATAAATCCTCAAATATTAATATAGCTTTTCTCATACTTCCTACTATACCAACATATTTTGCTTTTGTTTGAACAGCTGCCTGTGTGGCAACAAGGTCATATCTATGCCCTCTTGTTGCAATGATAATGTAAGTATTTTCAGTAACAGGTAAGCTTTTCAGAGCATTCTCAGGAAGATCATTAACTATTCTTTCCGCATGTGGAAATCGATTACTGTTTGCAAATTCTTTCCTGTCATCAGTAATCCATACATTGAAATTAAGTTTATGGGCAATCGGAGCCAAGCTATTTGCAATATGACCACCTCCGCAAATTAACAATGTTGCAGGAGTTGTATAAATCTCAACATACCATTCATTACCATCTTTAAGTTTAATACATTTACTAGTACGATTCGAAATGGTATTCTCAATATCCTCTGTTTCATTAATTAATTCATCATTAAAAATTTCATTTGTATTTTCAAAATCAAAAGTTTTTTTAATTCCAATAGATAAATCTTTATTCTGAGAATTAACTAATGTCAAAATACTTTTCCCACTATCTTTTCCATTTAAAGAATTTTGCAAAGATCTTAAATGTTCAATATTTTGATTTTCAGGAATTAATTTATCCAATAAAAAATACATAGTACCACCACAAACCAAGCCTTCTTGCTCTGCTAATTCCTGATTCAAAGTATATTCTCTGAATCTTGTTTCTGAATCTGAATTTTCCTCCAACATAGATTTCGATTCAAACCATATATCCCCTTCTACACACCCTCCTCCTAAAGTTCCTACGGTTGATCCGTCATCACGTACAAGTAATTTGGATCCAATTTTTTGAGGAGTAGATCCTTTAGTATTTACAACTGTGGCTAAAACAATATTCTTGCCTTGTTCTAATTCTTTTAATGAATTTGAAATAACTTCATACATAATATTTATTATTAAATGATATTTGTTTAATTATACCAATATTTAATATTATAAATGTATAATATATGTATGCAAAAAAAATTAGGTAAAATAACTACAAATAACAACTTAAAAACATCCGATGCACCACCTGGACAATTTGTTACAGAGAAATTCCCTGTTTTTTCAGTATTCCCTACCCCATCTATAAATTTAGATACATGGAAATTAACAATCAATGCCGATTCAAACCTAATAAGGGAATATAAATGGAATGAAATAATTAAACTTACTGAAGATAATATTGAAGAAGATTTCCATTGTGTTACTCAGTGGTCTAGATTAGATACAAAATGGGAAGGATTTCTAGTAAANAATTTNTTNAAAAATTTNGNAATAGACNNAGATTTAAANTATGTGAACATTATNTGTTATGANGGATATACTACNAANATCCTTAGAACAGANTTNNTTTCNNCAAANACNATNCTNGCAACTAAATNCGAAGGCAAAGAATTAGAANCAAATCACGGNTGGCCATTAAGNCTTGTNATCCCACACTTATATGGNTGGAAAAGTGCAAAATGGNTAAAAGAAATTCAATTCACNTCNAANCCAATNCCAGGTTTTTGGGAANTNAGNGGTTANCATATGAATGGAGATCCATGGAANCAAGAAAGNTTTTCATAAAAAANCTTAGNNTTACCTAAAAACTATCAATGTACTTGACACNCCTTGTATCAANCTATAAAATACGTGTCTATAACAATNTTGGTGACANNATGGAATGGGATTTTTTCTCAGAACCAAATATTGAAGGTGTTTATGTTATAAGTGTTGCATCTCGAATGCTTTCAATGCATCCTCAAACTTTGAGGAAGTATGAAAGAATTGGTTTAGTTAGACCTAGCAGAACAGGTGGAATGCTTAGACTTTACTCACAGGAAGATATTGCTAAATTAAAATTAATAAAATATCTGGTAGACGATTTGGGTCTTAATTTAGCTGGTGTCCAATTAATTTTAAATATATTTAATGATTTATTAGATTTAAAGAAAGGNAATGANATTTTAAAAGGAATGCAATTAAAAGTGTTTTTAGAAAACAAACTGCAGGAATTATTTGAAACATTAGGACTTGAATATGACAGAACTTAAAAAAACTACACCCAAAAAAAAAGTAGCAAAAAAAAAGGCAATAAATAAAAATCTAGAAATAAAGAGATATAAAGAAGAAATAAAACAGTTGAAAGATACAGCTCTACGTTCCCATGCAGATTTAATAAATTTTAAAAGAAGAACTTTAGATGATATTCAATCTAACAAAATAAAAATTAAAACAGGTATATTTACAAAATTTATAACAACACTTGATGATCTTAAATTAACTTTAAATTCATTGCCAAAAGACAAGCAATTTAAAGATTGGGTAACAGGAATGGAAATAATAATTAAAAATTTTGAAAAAAGTTTAAATAATGAAGGGTTATCAGAAATCAATCCAATTAAGGGGGATGATTTTGATCCATCAAAACATGAATCACTTTCTATTGAAAATACAAATGATGCTAAATTAGATGGAAAAATTTCCCAGACAATTAAAAATGGATATTCAATGGAAAATTCAATAATACGTCCAGCCCAAGTTATTTTATCAAACTATATAAAAAAATAAAAAAGAATTCAAAGTAGGAGCATAAAATGCCAAAAATTCTAGGAATTGATTTAGG
This sequence comes from Chloroflexota bacterium, assembly GCA_002694895.1. Classification (GTDB taxonomy): domain Bacteria; phylum Chloroflexota; class Dehalococcoidia; order Lucifugimonadales. The sequence continues at coordinate 20,042 of NZNN01000027.1, read as the reverse complement.
AACAACAAACTCATGTATGGCAATAGTCGAAGCTTCAGAAGGAGAAGTATTAGAAAACTCAGAAGGTGGAAGAACTACACCTTCAGTAATAGCAATCAATCCAAAAAATGATGAAAGATATGCCGGACTAGTAGCAAAAAGACAAGCGGTTACAAACCCTGAAAACACAATATTTTCTGTTAAAAGATTTATTGGAAAAAAATATAGTGATTCGTCTCTAAAAAAAGACATGGGGATGATTCCTTATAAAGTTAAATCAGGTAAAAATGGAGACATTTCAGTACAAATGGTCGGCAAAGATTATACTCCTCAAGAAGTATCTTCAATGATATTATCTAAGCTTAAATCAGATGCTGAAACAAAATTAGGNGAAAAAATTACTCAGGCTGTAATCACNGTTCCNGCTTATTTTAACGATAGTCAANGAAAAGCAACAAAAGATGCCGGAACTATAGCTGGATTAGATGTATTAAGAATAATTAACGAACCTACAGCAGCNGCTCTAGCATATGGATTAGACAAAAAANCTGATCAAACTATTGCAGTCTATGATTTGGGTGGAGGTACTTTTGATATAACAATCTTGCATCTAGGCGATGGCGTTTTTGAAGTTAAGTCTACAAATGGCGATACTCATCTTGGTGGTGATGATTTTGATCAAAGAATAGTATCCTGGATGGTTGAGGATTTCAAAAAAGAACAAGGAATAGATTTAATGCAAGACAACATGGCAATTCAAAGATTACGTGAAGCTGCTGAAAAAGCCAAAATCGAACTTTCAACTGTTATGGAAAGTGAAATTAATTTACCATTTATAACAGCAGATGCTTCAGGCCCAAAACATTTGGTTAAAACTATTTCAAGATCACAATTAGAAAATCTAATTATGGATTTAGTAGANCAAACTATTACTCCATGTAAATTAGCAGTAAAAGATGCAAAAATCAAAACCACAGAAATAAATGAGATAATTCTTGTTGGTGGAATGACAAGAATGCCTGCTATACAAAGTGCAGTGGAAAAATTCTTTGGTAAAGAATCTAACAAAGGCGTAAACCCTGATGAAGTCGTAGCTGTTGGAGCTGCTATTCAAGCAGGAGTACTTCAAGGCGATGTTCAGGATGTCTTACTTTTAGATGTAACACCTCTCACACTTGGAATAGAAACTCTTGGTGGCGTTTCTACTCCTCTAATAGAAAGAAATACAACAATACCTACGCAAAAAACAGAAACTTTTAGTACAGCNCAGGATAATCAACCTAGTGTGGAAATACATGTTTTACAGGGAGAAAGAAGCATGGCAACCGAAAATAAAACATTAGGTAAATTTATTTTAGATGGTATTCCTCCTTCTCAAAGAGGGTTACCTCAAATTGAAGTTAGTTTTGATATTGATGCAAATGGTATCCTAAACGTTTCAGCAAAGGATAAAGGAACTGGAAAAGAGCAAAAGATAACTATNACTGCAAGNTCNGGNCTNAGTGATGATGAAATAGANCAAATGATTACTGATGCTGAANCTCATGCAGAAGAAGATGAAAAAAAGAAAAANNTAATTGAANTNAAAAANAATTCTGATTCTTTAATATATCANGCTGATAAACTTATCTCAGAAAATAAGGATAAGCTCGCAGATGATCTTGTNGAAAAAATAAATGCACAAAAAGAAACTTTAAAAACAGCAATTGAATCAGATGATGTAGAAAAAATAGAATCAGAAATGAATTCGTTTCAAACTGTATTACAAGAAATAGGNCAATCAATGTATTCTCAAGCTCAGCCAGGTGAAAACCCTNCAGAAAATAATGAGACTGAAAATAACGAATCATCTACTAAAAGAAAAAGTGCAAAACCTAAAAACACTAAAAAAGCAAAAAAAGATAAGGATGATACAGTTGACGGANAAACTAAAAAGGAATAAGACTATTACACATGATGACTAATATANTCTAATTGTGGATTAGGATTATAATCCTTGAATCTTAATTGAAGTAGATTTACCGTACTGTTTATTAATATTTAGTAATAACGGNACCTGNTGTTCAATTAAAATTGACAGATCCAAAGATCCACATTTNACAGGATTCAATCCTTCGATTGTATCTATTAATTCTAGAAATTTTGATTCGGGTTTTTTGTCATTAACAAAATACAATAAATCATGATCCATTTTTTTTTGAGTTCTTTTTAAATCCAAATGGCTGATAGTATGAAATGACGAAATGATATGCGAATCTGGNAGTAAATTATATAAAAACTGAGATACAGATTCTTTAAGCTCGGATGATCTTGTGAATTTGCCTTTACCCACTGATAAAGGAACAGTAGTATCAATTATATATTTACCTTTAAGTTCATTTTTCAAAGGAGTTAACTGATTTTTTATAGCACTAAATGGCAAAGCAATAAATATAATATCTGATTGCAAAACTGTTTGTTTATAATCAGAACATGATATTTCAACATCAGGTAAAATATTCCTTATTTGATTTCCAGATAATTCTGCTTTGCTTATATCGCGTGAACCAATAACAATAGAATGCCCTGATAGGCCAAAACGAATAGCCAAAGATTGACCTTCTTTACCAGTACCACTTATAAATCCTATTTTCAAATTCAATCCCTNGAAAAATTGCTAATATGGATTCGNCCAAATAGTTTCATATCCGTTCCCAGTAATAGCATCNTCAATCTTAGACTTTTCAATTGATTGTAATTCTTTGAAAGCATTTTGAAGCATAATATCCACTTTTGCATTTACAGGATATAAAATATTTTCCAATAATTTATCCCATACTCCATCTTCAGTAAGGACTTTAATATAAGAATACCANGGGATAATAACAAAATTTTTTACTTCTTTTAAATCGGGTCTTAAATTATTTAATATTTTTATACGGTTATCAGCAGAACTGGCAATAGGGAAAATTTTTATTAANACATTACCTTCCGATATTCTTCTGTCTATAACTAACGAAACATTTAAGTTAAAAAAAACAATTGATACCACATCAGAATCAGCAATACTTTTTAAAAATTTATTTAAATCATTAAACATTAATTACTCTTTTACCAAATCTTTTAAAGNATCCAAAAATCCAGGCAATATATTTTTCCAATCACCAATAGCACCAAATTCAGCATCATTAAATATATTTGCTTCAACATTTTTATCAATTGAAACAATATGTTTCGAATTACTACATCCTGCCATATGTTGACTGGCTCCAGAAATTGCCACTGTTAAATACAAATTAGGTGAAATATCTTTACCTGTAAGGCCAATCTGATAGGAATGATCCATCCANCCGGCATCACATACTGCCCTGGATGCTCCAACAGCTGCATTAAGAAGTCCAGCAATTTCATCTAAAGTCTCAAAAGGTTCAGGTCCGCCAAGACCTCTTCCTCCAGCTATAACTATATCAGCATCTTCTAATCTTATCCCNTCAGATTGCTCATTTATTCTTTCTAATACTTTGGTTTTAGTTTCCAAATCATCTGTAAACTGTATATATTCAATTTCAGGAGATATGGTTTTATCAGTTAATGAATCAAATACTTTAGGCCTCACACAGTAAATTTCAGTTGAAGTTTTAATATTTATTTTAGATATAAAATTCCCACCAAAAACTGGCCTTATTCCTGTCCAATCATTATTTTCATTTTTTTCAATATCTAAACAATCATTCACTAATCCCCAACCAAATTTAAAAGCTAATCTTGGAGCTAAATCCTGCCCTAAATTTGTTTTAGAAATTAAAATTTTATTTGGTTTTAAATCTTCAACTATACTACTTGCTAATTTGGACAAAATATTTGGATTNAGGTTATTTGTATCAATATTAGAATGAGCTACAATTTTAGAACACGGAATTTGTTTCAAAATCGCATCTTTTNCNTGTAAATTATCTCCAAGTATACATACGGTAATTTCTTCATTAGAAACATTGAGATTATTTAATAAAGATAATAATTCAAACACTCCATTATCTAAATNATTTCCATTTAATTCTCCTAAAACTAAAACTTTATTCAAAATCNTCTCCAAATTAAATTAAATTATTATCTCTGAGTTTAAGTGCAAGATTTCTACCTATATCATATTCATCTTCTCCTTCTACAAATTCACAATTTGAATTCTTTTCAGGTATATANATATCAGTAATTTCATTGATATTATTAATATCATCTGGAGAAATTCCAAGATCATCCAATGAAAANAACTGTGGTTGAATTTTGCCCGCCGCCATAATACCTCTTAAATTAGGGTATCTTGGTTCTCCATATTCATTNCTTACTGTAACTAATNCAGGTAATTCAGATTTAACAACTTCTGTGCCTCCTGAAATCACTCTTTCTATAGTTATATCATTATTATTACACTCAATACTTTTAGCTAAAGTAATAGAATCAAGATTTAATTTTTCAGCTAATCCTATAGGGACCTGTGCATTGTCCCAGTCAGAAGCATGTCTTCCACAAAGAATAAGATCAAAAGGACCTATTTTATTTATTGTTTCATAAAGAACGTTAACTATAATAAAAGGGTCAGAAGTTTCTAGAATATCATCTTTTACCAAAAATAAGTTTTGGCATCCCATAGACAATGGTTTTTTAATTACATCCATACTAAAATCTTTGCCTAAAGATAAAACGGAAATCTCAACATCATCAATTNTTTCTTTTAACTGTANTGCAGCTTCAATGGCATTTTCATCAAAACCATTTAATACAGTTGAAACACCTTGTTTAGGGGCAAATTTCCATCCATTTGAATCTATATCAATAGAACTAACTGGCACCTCAGGATCTATAACTTCTTTCACACATACTAAAATTTTCATTTAACATCCTATTAATAGATAAATTAGAAAAGACACATAAAATTATCTCTTCTTACTTATAACAGTGTCAAACATTATTACCTAAAATTAACACAAAAATTAATTCAAAATAAATATATAAATATTAAAATTGTACTTGACAAGTTTTGAACAAGTATTAAAATAGTATATAATTGAAGTGGAGATTATTATGCAACAGCCAGCAGAAACTTTAAAAAATAATACAAACTTATCTGAAGTTAGATCCTTAAGTAGTGAGGACAGATTACATTGTCCCAAATGTGCAAGTATTATAGTAAAAACATACTATGAACCGCAATGTNTNCANTGNGGATATGTAGATTACTCNAGTGAATTAGANAAAATANAATCACCTGGAAGTACTGTNGTTGGATCTGCAACCAGATACATGGTTAGATACAAAGGGCATTCAGAAAATTTCAAAGACAAACTAACCCACGTTAAAGTAATAAGAATAAAAAATAGAATAGTTTTTGATGTTAATTGNCCTTTTTGTGATTCATCAATGGAGCAAACTTCATTATCTGGGAAAAGAAAAGATTTNAAAGAAGAAAGGTTCAAATGTGATCAAGGTCATAGAGTTTCTTTAGTACCTGCAAAAAAGAATGGGATAGCCTGGAGATAAACTTTCATATAAATAAATTATAATATTAAAAGGTAACTAATATATAATTTATTTATGAAAGAAAAATTTGTGGTAACTATACCTGTATATAAAAGTGGGAATACCAAATTATTAAACTACGTCTCTGAAATTAATTGCAATACTCTAATCGTCCCTCAAATATCATCTGTTAGAACAGATCCNTCATCATTGGCTTATCATATAAACCAAAAATATAATAAATCTGTAATTATCACTATTAATACTATTGATACAAATCTCAGATTTATTCAATCAAGAATATTAGGCGCCGAATTATTTAAATTAAATAATTTTTTAATCACAAAAGGTGATGCAAAAAGTTTACAAAAATCACCAATCAAACAAACAAAAGATTCAAAAGCAGTCTTTGAACATACCGCTACATATGTGATGAATTCTATAAAACAAATGAATAAAGGATATGACTTTATTGNCAATAAACTAGACTCAAATACTGAATGCATCTTTGGAAGTACAATAGAAATAAATCAAACTGATAAGGAATATTTAAAGCTAATTAACAAAAAAATTAAATTAGGAGCATCTTATTTGGTCAGCAATCCAATATATGATGTCAAAATGTACAAAAACTTTGTAACAAAGTTTAATAAATCTTTNTCTAAAAAAATAANCATACCCATCTACGTAAGNATAAGAATGAANTTACCANATGATAGTTTTTTTGATCAAAACNATCACACTTATAAAAACAACTTTCAATCAAATAAATTAAATGAATATATAAAATTACTTACTTCTTTAAACAACGCTGGTGTTAGAAATTATAATTTAATACTTTTTGACAACAATAATGCTGATAAAAAAACTTTAAAAGAACAAGTGTTAATGGCAAACAAATTGATAAGTTTTTCAAAATGAAATTTTTAATATTTTGAAATTGTGTTTTCAGCTCAAATGCATAATAATTAATTTATCTAACAAAACTTGAGGTTACAAATGAATATATACAAAGAATTTGGTGTAAGAACAATTCATAATTTAGCAGGAGCTTCTACTAGAGTTGGAGGCCCTATATTATCAAAAGAAGTTTCAGATGCAATGGTAAATGCATCCACACTATCTGTGGATATGACAGAATTACAAGCTAGTGCTTCAGAATACATATCTAAAATTACAGGATCTGAATCAGCTTATGTTACTGCAGGTGCATCTGCTGGACTAACTATGGCTGCAGCTGCTATATTTGCAGGATTAGATCCTTCTAAAATGGAAAACCTTCCAAGTGTTAAAGATAATAAAAACCAATTTATTATTTCAAGAGAACATAGAAATGGATATGACCACGCTTTCAGACTAGCCGGAGGNGAAACAATTGAAGTTGGAATGAATGAAATTTTATCTGGAGCCGGTGTAAGAAGGACTGAAGCATGGGAATACGAAGCAGTAATAAATGAAAAAACTGCTGGAATAGTATATGTAGCAACTCAAGATTCNGAACCTCCTTTTGAAGAAGTAATCAAAGTAGCAAAGAAACATAACTTACCAGTAATTGTGGATGCTGCAGGGCAATTACCCCCTAGAGAAAACCTGAGAAAATTTATAGAAAAAGGAGCGGATTTAGTTGCATTTAGTGGAGGGAAAGCAATTAAAGGCCCTCAATCATCCGGAATATTATGTGGCAAAAAAGATTATATAAGTTCTGTCGCTTTACAATCTTTAGATATGGATGAATATTACGAAATCTGGAATCCTCCTTCAAATTTAATAGATAAATCTAAAATTAGTGCAATTCCGAGGCATGGAATAGGAAGAGGTTTTAAAGTAGCAAAAGAAGAAATTGCCGGATTACTTGTTGCTCTAAGATTATTTATTGAAAAAGANATCAGTGCAGAAATGACAAATTGCAAAAAATATTTATCAATTATTGAAGACAAAATAAAATCTCTACCAAATATTAAAACTACAATAAANACTCCATCAAATAATGAAGAATACCCTACACTTAATATTTATACTGGTNAAATTAATGCTTTTGATTTATGCAATAATCTTAAAGTGAAAAGTGGTTTATTTCTAAATGAAAAAGGATTGAGTGAAAANTTTATGACAGTTCATCCTATGAATTTATCAGAAGATAATATTGAACATATCTCAGATGTATTGCATAACGATATAAAAGAATATATAAAGTAACAGGAGTGAACAAATGGATATAAAAGTAGGTTCCAGAGTAAAATGTTCGTTGACCGGATCTGAGTTTATGGTAGTCAAAACAGGTGAGGGAACTTTATCTAATGGTGGCAAAAACTTATTAGATTCAACTGAAAAAACTGAAATTTCTTCNGATNCTAAAATTGAAGGNCCAGGCAATACATTAGGAAAACGTTACGAATCAAAAAGTGGNATTATAGTTCTTTGTACTAAAGCCGGNCCAGGANTTGTTTCATGCGATAACGCACCTATGACTGAAGTTAAACCTAAAAGATTACCATCATCAGATTAAAATCAATTGATAGGAATTAATTTTTTGGCCTGATAATATTGCTCATCAGCTTTATAGGAACTNCGAACTAAAGGACCTGAAACAGCACCTTTAAATCCTAAATCCATCGCTATAGATCTTAATTCTATAAATTCTTNAGGNGTATACCATTTAATAACATCTGCATGTTTAGGGGTAGGTTTAATATATTGGCCAATAGTTAACAGATCACAATCTGATATCCTTAAATCTTTTAAAGTATTTATAATTTCATCCCAGGTTTCTCCTAATCCAACCATCAATCCAGATTTAGTCACNCTATATGAATTTAATTCTTTTGCTTTTAACAGNAGATCTAATGATAACCTGTAGTCNCCTTTAGCTCTGACTGATTTGAACACTCTCTCTACCGTTTCAATATTATGATTTAAAGTTTCTGGATCTGCATCCATTACTGTTTTCAAATCATCCCAGTCTCCCTGGAAATCAGGAATTAAAACTTCTACTTTACATCCCGGGGAGTTTTTATGTATTAAATTAATACATTGTTTAAAAATAAATGCTCCTCCATCAGGTAAATCATCTCTATCAACAGAAGTCAAAACAGCATATTTTAAACCTAATTTTTTCACTGCATCAGAAACTCTGAGCGGTTCTTTAATATCGAGTCCTATAGGTTTGCCGGATTTAACTGCACAATATCTACAAGCTCTAGTACATATATCTCCTAATATCATAAAAGTAGCTGTTCTATTATCCCAACATTCACCTATATTAGGGCACTTTGCATCCGCGCAAACTGTATTCAAAGAATTTTTATTTATTAAATTTTTAACTTCTATATAATTTTTACTACCGGGCATTTTTGCCTTTAACCATGAGGGTAGTCTTCTAGAAGTTGTCATATAATAGTTTCCATAAAATTATTAATTAAATTATATACTATATAACATCAAATCTGTAATGAAGTAATGGAAAAAAATTACACAAAAAAATTAATTAAATTAAAATTAGAGGGTATTGGATCTGAAGGTGATACTACTGGTTATTACAATTGTGAACAAATAAATATCTTTGGAGGTATTCCAGGTGAAACTGTTTTAGCTGAAATTGATATACAAAAAAAGACCAAAAGGAAAAAATCAAGAATATATGGAATTGTAAAAAAAATATTAATNTCATCTCCAAACAGGNTAAAACCTCCTTGTCAATTTTACGGGTTTTGTACNGGNTGTAATTGGCAGCATATTAAATACGANCATCAGTTAAAANTAAAAGAACAAATTATCTATAAAGAAATCAATAGTANNATAACNTCTAAAATCAATATAAAAAAAATAATTCACTCAGAAAAACAATTTAATTACAGGAATCATGCCAGATTCTCAATTAGAAGAAATGGACAAATTGGTTTTACAAATAAAGTTACAAAAAAATTTGCTGCTATTAATCATTGCTTAATCATGAATAATAAAATAAATAAGTATATAAATAATTTGGAAAATTTAGTCGGAGAAACATCTCAGTTATCCATAAGAGCCTCGGAAAATACAAACTCATTTTTAATTCAACCAAAATTTAAAAATTCAGATATCAAAATTGAAACTGGCCAAAAATACTATAATGAACAAATTTCAGGATACAAATTTCAAATAAGCTCATCTTCTTTTTTTCAGGTTAACAGTAATCAAATAGAAAATATGAAAAATACAATATTATCTTTGATAAAAGACAATAGAAAAGGGTTGTTAGTTGATGCTTATTCTGGTGTAGGAACATTTGGAATTTTACTAAGTAAATATTTTGAAAAAGTTATAGGGATAGAACAATCTAGTTCAGCAGTGATTGATGCAAATATTAATATCAAAAATATATCGAATTATAAAATTTTGACAGGTAATTCTGAAGATATAATCAAAGAAATAAAATCTAAAATTGATGTTGTAATATTAGATCCTTCAAGAAAAGGATGCGATGAGAAATTATTAAATAATTTAATATCTAATCCGGCAGATAATATAATTTACATATCTTGTGAACCTAAAACATTGGGAAGGGATTTGAAAATACTTAATGAAAAAATGTATAAAATTCAATCTATAACTCCTTTTGATTTATTTCCTAATACTCATCACGTTGAAAGCATTACATTATTGAAGGTTAACAAAAAATAATATAACTTTAAAATAAAACAAATGAATCTATTCAATATAGGCAGCATGGAATTGATCTGGGTACTACTTATAGCCTTAATAATTTTAGGGCCAACTAAGCTTGTTCAATTTTCAAAATCTATAGGAAAACTTCTTAAATCATCCAGAAGATGGATACATGAATTACAAAATTCAATAGAAATAAATTATAAAGAAGAAGAAAATAGAGATGAACAAAACTAACAAAAAAAATACATTTTCAAATCATGTTTTAGAACTCAGAAAAAGATTGATAATTAGTGTTATAACAATACTAATTTCAGGAATAATAACATTTATCTTTCATAAAGATATATTGGAATTTTTAATAAATCCTCCAAATGGTTTAACATATTTTGAAACTACAAAACCTATATATACAGAACTTACAGAATATATTTCTGTAGCAATAAAAGTATCTATATATATAGGTATATTAATTTCATCACCAATAGTATTTTTACAAATTATATTATTTCTTAGCCCGGGCCTAAAAAAGAATGANAAAATATTTTTATATTTAAGTATTCCNATAATATATGTCACATTTAGTTTGGGTTTAATTTTTGGATTGTATGTNTTATTTCCCCCNGCAATAAAATTTCTAATTACTTTTGGNTCAGATATTGCAACACCTTATATAAGAATAGGAAATTATATAAGCATACTTATTTCTTTACTTGGATGGATGGGATTAATATTTCAAACNCCATTAATTATGTTTATATTAGGAAAATTAAAAATAATTAATTCAATTAAAATCAAAAGATTCAGAAGATATTTTTGGGTTGTTTCATTCGTATTAGGAGCAATAATCACCCCTACATTTGATCCTATTAATCAAACTCTTGTTGCCATACCCATTATCCTTTTATATGAAATAGGATTTATATTAGTCTGGATTATAAATAGAGGAACTAAAGAAAAATAATATAGTTATTCTTTTTTATCAGAAGAAGATATAGATTTTTTCTCTGAGGTTGATTCATCACTTTGAGTTTTTCTNAATTCTTTTATAGCATTACCCAATGAACTTCCAATTTCAGGTAATCTTTTNGCTCCAAATAACAATAAAGCAATACCTAAAATNATTATTAATTCCGTTGGGCCTAAACCAAAAGGCATAAAAACTCCTTAATGTACTAATAAATATATAATACTTAATATTACTTTTGAAATCTATACTTTCCTAATAACTCCCACAACTTTTCCTTTAATTAATACATTTTCAGGATCTAATATTATAGGATCATATTTAGGGTTTTCAGGATGTAATTCTACTTTATTATTTCTAAAATAAAATCTTTTTAATGTCACTTCTTCGTTTGCAGGAAGCCATGCTGCAACCATTTCTCCATTATTTGCTTCATTGGAGGGTTTCATTATTACAATATCATTATTACTTATTAAAGCATCTATCATAGAATCACCCTTAACTCTTAAAGCAAATAATTTTTTTTCTTTAGAAAAATTATTTGGCAATTCAACGTAATCNTCATAATCTTCCGTANCNGTAATTTGTTCNGGGTTAACTATTAAAGGTTCGCCTGCTGCAATTGATGANAATATAGGTACTTTTATAATATTATCATNTACATTATTCAATTTAATTGCTCTAGATATATCTGGGCGTTTATCTAAATAACCCTTATTTTTAAGAGCTTTCAGGTTGTAATCTACCACAGATGTTGAAGTTATATTGCAACCNTTNTGTATTTCCCTAACAGTAGGTGAAATACCANATTCATTATAATAATCCTGAATAAAAGAAATTATTTTACTTTGTTTCTCATTTAAGTCTGACATAGAAGTAATAATAGCACATATGTTCTAATATTACAATGTAATTAACTTATTCACTCTTCAATAAATGATTTATTTGCCTTAACAATCTTGATTTTTTTCTGGCAGTGTTATTAGAATGCAATGCATTTTTTTGTGTTGCTTTATCTAATGCAGAAACTGCTTTTTTTCCATATTCTTGCGCTTTTTCTTTATTACCTTCTAAAATAGCTTTTCTGGTCTCAGAAATCATATTTTTAACTTTTGTCCTGTAAGGCTGTTTTTCAGCATATCTNCTNNNAGANACTCTNGTTGATTTATTAGATGACAATATTTCTCCTTTTATTTCAATCTTTTAACATTTAAAACACTTTTNATATTTTCAATTTTTGTAAAAACCGAATTCAANTGACTCATACTTTTTACATATATATTCAAAGTGATATAACTATTGTCGTCTTTATTCTCGGTCATACTTCCTCTAATATTGATTCTTTCATCTGAGAGTAATGAAGTAATATCCTTAAGTAATCCAACACGATCAATAGCTTCAACATAGATTCTAACAGAATATAAAGTTTCATTTAACCCCCATGAAACACTTATAAATCTATCAATTTCTTTCTCGCTTAAAATATTTGTACATTTTTTATCATGAACAGTCACTCCCCTATTTCGAGTTATATATCCAATTATTTCCATTCCTTTTATCGGTGTACAACATTTTGCCAAACGAGTTAACAAATCACCCACTCCTAATACATTAATTGAATCAGTTATGTCATCAACGAATTCCTTGTCGGTTATTTGATCCCTTTTTGTATCTCTAAGCGAAATATTCTTAACTAACTCTGTAATTGAAATCGACCCATTACCTATATCATTCAACAAATCATCTGTAGAAGAATATTTAGTATTCTCAACCAAGGCTTCTAATGACATATCCAAGCCTAATTTAGAAATATCTTTATTTACAAGTGATTTACCTCTTTTAATATTTTCTACTTTTTCTGACTTTCTAAACCAAAGCCTGATTTTCTCTTTTGCAGAAGAAGTAATAACATATTTCAAATCNGGATTTAACCAGTCTAAATTCGGACCNTTTTCACTTGGACTGGTAACTATATCAATTATATCGCCGTTATTAAGCTGTTTATTCAATGCTACCAATTTTTCATTCACTTTAGCACCAATACAAGAATGCCCAATATCAGTATGAATTCTATATGCAAAATCTAAAGGCGTTGACCCTAGAGGCAATTCTTTAATTTCTCCTTTGGGTGTAAAAACATATACCTGATCATTNAAAATATCNGTTTTAAATGAATCGATAAATTCTTGATCGCCTGGTACTTCTCGCTGCCAATCCAATAATTGCCTTAACCAAATCATTTTCTGGTCAAAAGTATCATCATCAACAGATCCTTCTTTATATTTCCAGTGGGCTGCCACGCCATGCTCAGCATATTCATCCATTTCTGTTGTTCGTATCTGAATTTCTATGGGATAATTATTATCACCGCGAACAGTAGTATGGATAGCTCTATACATATTATCTTTAGGCCTTGCAATATAATCATCAAATTCTCCTGTCAAAGGAGGCCAAATACCATGTATTGCACCTAAGGAAATATAACAATCTTTAACATCTTTAACTATTACTCTTATAGCAAATAAATCATAAATTTCATCAATTGTCTTATTTTCTTTTTCATACAATATNATTTTTCTNTAAATGCTAAATAAATGTTTAGATCTNCCTTTTACCTCTGCTACAATGCCCTCTTTTTTTAATTTATTCTTAAGTGAATTTNTTGCATTAAGAATATATTCNTCCCTATTTGTTCTTTTTGTATTAACTAATTTTGCTACCCTTTTATACATGGCGGGGTCTAAATTTCTAAACGCCAAATCCTCTAATCTCCATTTGAAATCCCACATNCCTAATCTATGAGCTAAAGGAGCATAAATTTCCATGGTTTCTTTTGAAAACTTAATTTTCCTATCATCCGGCAAAGGATCAATAGTTTCCATATTATGTAAACGGTCACTAAGTTTAATAAGAACTACTCTAATATCTTCAGCNACAGTCATAAGCATTTTCCTTAAAGTTTGAGCTTCAAGAATAGAATGTGTTTGAACATTTTCCTCCCATCTTATTTCAGATACATTTTCAACTTCTGTTAATTTTGTTACTCCCTGCACTAATGAAGANATTTCTTCNCCAAATAAATCGACTAAGTCAGCTAAACTCACATCACAATCTTCTATCACATCATGCAAAAGTCCTGCAGCTAATGTATTGTAATCTAAATGTAATTCTGCTAAATATTTTGCAGTTTCNAGTGGATGAGTAATGAATTTATCACCAGTAAGCCTTATTTGGTTTCCATGCGCGTTATTAGCAAAATTATATGCTTTTTCAACAATGCCCCATTGCTCAGAATTAAGATATGATTTTGCTATTTTTTTAAAATTTTTATATTGATTATCTAAATTAGTGATTACCATCTATAGAACCAACTACCACTTGAATAAAAAATACCTTATAACTAACATTTATAATAATAACATTTAAAAAAAAATAGGAACNATATATAAATGTTCAAATCAATAAGAGGAACAAAGGATATTCTCCCAAATGAACAAAAGTATTGGGAATATTTTAAAACCNATGCATTCGATCTTGCTAGTATATTTGGGTTCAAAAGAATTGACACGCCAACTTTTGAATCAACAGATTTATTTCTACGAGGAATTGGCTTAGATACAGATATTGTTACAAAAGAAACATATTCATTTACAGATAGAGGGGAAAANAATATTACNCTTCAACCTGAAGGTACTGCATCTGTATGCAGATCNTATATTGAAAATGGTATGTTTAACCAACCACAACCAATTAAATTATATTACTTCACTTCTATTTTCAGATATGAACGTCCTCAATCAGGAAGATTAAGAGAACATCATCAATTCGGTATAGAAACTATAGGTAGCCATGACCCTGAATTGGATGCTGAAATTATATCTTTCGCATGGACGCTATTAAAAAAAATTGGCTTAACTAATATCAATCTATCAATAAATTCAATTGGAGATATTACAGACAGAAAACAATTTATAACTGAACTAAGNCAATATTATAAAAATTCTGGTTGGGCTAAAAATAATTGTTCTGATTGTATTAAAAGAATATCAACAAATCCTTTGAGAATTTTAGACTGCAAAAATTCAAATTGTAAAAATTTTATAAAAGATTCTCCTAATATCATAAGCTTTCTTTCCGAAAAAAATTTAAAACATTTCGAAAATGTAAAAAAATACCTTGAACTAGGTAAAATCAATTATCAAGTAAACAATAATATGGTCAGAGGATTAGATTATTATACTCATACTGTATTTGAAATAATATCANACCAAGATAAGAGACAAAATGCTATAGTTGGCGGAGGGCGATATAATGGGTTAATTGAAAAAATTGGCGGCAATGAAACACCTGGGGTAGGATTTGGTATGGGTGTCGAAAGAGTTATAAATGAAATAATTAACAACAAAATTAAATTACATCAAAAAGAAAACGACTCTATATTATTTATATATTTAACTAATTCGTCAAAACCTAAAGCCATAGAATTTAATATTATTGCAAGAAACAATAATATAAAATCAGAGTTAGCAATATCCTCTAGAAGCTTAAAATCAAACATGAGATACGCAAATAATTTAAAATTTTCCACAATTATTATTATTGGTGACCCGGAAGAAAAATTGAATTATATTACTTATAAAGAATTAAATACTGGTGATCAAAAAGATATAAATGAAAAAGAATTAATTGATTTAATTACAAATTCCAAATTTAATTAATCAAAATAATAATATGAATGAATCTAAAATAAATACGAAAATAAATGAAATTCTAAATGAATTTAATGCGATAGAAAAAAATATATCAGAAAATTCTTCAAATAATTTCGAAAAAAATAAAAGTATATTTGAAAAATACTCAGAATTAAAAAAAATTGCTGATCTATCAAATGAATATAAAAAATATATTAATCAGAAATCTGAATTAGAACTTATAATCAATGACCCTGAATCAAAAGAACTAAAAGAATTAGCTCAAGAAGAATTAGAAGAGATTGTACATAAAATAAATCAATTACGAAAACAACTTACACAAAAGTTATTCGAATCAGATAAAGATGATAAAAGCAATGTGATTATGGAAATCAGAGCAGGTACAGGAGGGGAAGAAGCTTCATTATTCGCTCAAAATTTATATAGGATGTATATAAGATTCGCACAAAGAAATAGATGGAAAACTAATATCTTAAATTCGAACTTAACAGGGTTAGGCGGAATAAAAGAAATAATATTTGAACTACTAGGAGCAAACGTTTACAAAAATCTTAAATTTGAAAGCGGAGTGCATAGAGTCCAAAGAATACCAACTACTGAATCCAGCGGAAGAATACATACTTCAGCTGCAACTGTGGCTGTATTACCAATTCCGGATGAAATAAATATCACCATAGATAACAATGATCTAGTAATAGATATATTTCATGCAAGTGGTAACGGCGGGCAAAATGTACAAAAAGTTGCAACTGCAATAAGAATAACTCATGTTCCTACAGGAATTATATCTGTCTGCCAAGATGAAAGATCTCAATTAAAGAACAAAGAAAAAGCCATGTCAGTTTTACAAGCAAGAATATATGATATGGAAAAAAGAAAAAAAGAAGCTGAAAGAGCTAAGGATAGAAAGGATCAAGTTGGATCTGGTGATAGATCAGAAAGGATAAGAACATACAATTTTCCCCAGAAAAGAGTTACAGATCACAGGTCTAAATTTACAAACCATGATATTGAAAAAGTATTAGATGGAGAATTCCAGGATATTATTGATTCTTTAAACAATAACTTTGATGATTAATATAATTGAAAATCCAAAAACTAATTAATCAAAATATACAGGTGTTAAAAAAAGCTGGGATTATCGAGCATAACTTAGAATCAGAATTAATTCTAATGCATATATTGAATTGGGAAAAAGCTGTATTAATATCAAATCTTAACTGTAATTTAAATGATGATGAAATCAAGAAAAATAATAAAATCATTGATAAAAGAATAAAAAGAATACCTTTGCCATACATTTTAAACAAAATTTATTTTTTTGGTATTCCATTTTATATCAACAAAAATGTATTAATTCCCAGGCAAGAAACAGAATTGATAATAGAAATAACAAAAAAATTAGCAATTGATCAACAATATTCTGATTTTAAAATCTTGGAAATTGGAAGTGGAAGTGGAATTATCTCTATTGCCCTTGCAAAAGAATTAAACAATAAAAAAATCGAATATATTTTAACAGATATCTCAGAAAAAGCTCTTAAGGTAAGTTTGAAAAATATTAAACAATTAAATAAAAATAAAAATACATTTCATTTTATAAAAACAAACCTTGGAAATGGCATAAAAGGTACATATAAATTTATAATCTCAAATCCTCCTTATTTGTCAAAAAAGCAAATGGATCATCTTTCACCAGAGCTACAATCTGAACCTAGAAATGCATTATATGGAGGAAAAAACGGTTATGAATTATCATTAAAATTATTATTGGAGACAAAGCAAAAACAAATCAAATTTGAATACATTATTTTAGAAATTAATTCAGAAACGTATTTGGAATTTTTCAATCAAGTAAATATTATTTTCAAAAAACAAAATATTTATTTGATCAAAGATTACACGAAAAATTACAGATTCATTATAGTATCAACAAAAAACATAGATAATAAATTAAATGAATATTGTTATTTACGTAATTGAAAGAATTTTCCTTCAGTTTTTATAGATGGAGCAACTATCATTTTAGCATTATGCATATCTTTTATGGAATATGCACCAATAAAACCCATACAATTCTTTAATGCACCCATAAAGTTTTGTGTCCCATCACTAGTAGATGAAGGCCCATTTAATAAAATATCTAAACCCCATTTACTTCCAACAGATACTCTTGTTCCTCTCGGTAAAGCCGGATCAGGGGTAGCCATTCCCCAGTTAAATCCTTTACCTGGAGCTTCATGTGTCTGAGCTAGTGGAGTACCAATCATAACAGCATCAGCGCCTGAGGCAAATGATTTACAAAAATCTCCTCCTGTTCTTATACCACCATCAGTAATAATTGAAACATACCTTCCTGTTTCTTTAAAATAAGTATCTCTAGCCATAGAACAATCCATCGTAGCTGTTACCTGAGGAACACCCAATCCAGTAACTTCTCTAGTTGTACATGCAGCACCAGGTCCTACACCAATTAATATGCCATCAACACCTGTATTCATAAACTCCAATGCTACGTTATAGCTGACGCAATTACCAACTATGAGCGGAATTTTAATTTGTTTTTTTAAATCTGACATATTTAAACCAGTAATACTTTTAGAAAAATGTCTTGGCGTAGTTACCGTAGATTGGACCACAATTATATCTGCTCCAGCTTCAATTGCGATTGGGCTTAATCTTTTAGTATTAGCAGGAGTAACAGAAACAGCACAAATAGAACTTTTTTCTTTAATTTCTTTCACTCGTTCAGCTACTAAATTTTCATCAATATCTTTTGAATAAACTTTTTGCATAATGGATGTCGATTCATTTTCTTTTGCAGAAATAACTGATTCTAAAGGTTCAATATAATCATTATATTTAGTGTATATACCTTCTAAATTTAAAACAGCTAATCCACCTTTAGAATTAAAATTTATTGCAAATTCAGGTGAAACCACTGCATCCATTGCAGAAGCTAAAACTGGTATATCAAATTCTAATTCCTGGATTTTAAATTTAGTATCAGCTAATTCAGGATTAATCGTAAATTCTCCTGGAACGATAGAAACATCATCGTATCCATATGCATGATCCAAAAATTTATTATTAATATCCATAATCAAAACTATAAAATTCAAATTACAAGAGAGAGTATCAAAGCTTTAAACTCTGGTCAACTCAGAAATAATACCAAGTTTTAATATATATAAGCAATCAAAGAATATTATCTAATCCATATACAAACCCGTTAAGAGTTTGTATTGATCTTATTGATTCAATAACGCCTTGCATAAATGATTTTCTATCAATAGAATCATGTCTCAATGTTAAAGTTTCACCCAAACTTCCAAAAACAACTTCATGATGCGCTACATATCCCGGCATTCTTCTACTATGTATATTAATACCTTCATAATTTGCACCCCTGGCATTTTTAACTGATTCCCGCTCTGGAATGTTCTGTGAAAATTTACCATCTCTTTTACCTTTACTAATAGATTCTGCAATTGACATTGCTGTGCCAGATGGGGAATCAACTTTGTTCTCATGATGCATTTCAGTAACATCAACATAATCATAATAATTTGATATATTTTCAACTGCTTTCATTAACAAATTAGCTCCTATTGAAAAATTTGGAACTAAAAAAACGGTAATATTAGAATTAATAGCTATATCTTTAAGTTCGTTTATTTGAGGTTGTGTAAAACCAGTAGAACCAATAATTAAATCAACGTTATTATCTCTGCATTTATTTACTATATCCATAGTAACTTCTGAATTAGTAAAATCTACCACAACATCAATATCCTTATTTAACACATTGTCTATATTGGGTACTACATTAACACCTTTATAACTATTTATTGCATTAGTAACACTGGGATCTACTCCATGTAGAATTTCAATATCATTTGTATCTGATACAGCATCTAATACATAGCCTCCCATACGACCAAGAGCGCCATTTAATATCATCTTAATTTTCTTATTATCAGACATTTAATTCGAGAAATATGTTGTTATAACAAGCAAAACACATTTATTCAGAATCTTCAAGCAAAGCTTTTCTGGATAATGACACTTTTCCGTCAGGTGAAACAGATTTCACCAAAACTT
Organism: Chloroflexota bacterium; assembly: GCA_002694895.1. GTDB lineage: Bacteria > Chloroflexota > Dehalococcoidia > Lucifugimonadales. The sequence continues at coordinate 143 of NZNN01000027.1, read as the reverse complement.
CAACTATATCATTAATTTGTACAACATCTTCTACATTTTTCACTCGATAATTTTCAAGTTCACTTATATGCACCAAACCATCTTTACTTGGTGTCAGTTCTACGAAAGCACCAAAATCTCTTATACTTACAACTTTTCCTTTG
>NZNN01000026.1 GCA_002694895.1 Chloroflexota bacterium | reverse complement strand
ATAGATAGTTTTGGTAAAGGTGAATTTACAAATCGAGCCCATTCAGTAAGAGTTGATTCTGAAAATTTTTATTGGTTTGTAGATGATGGAAATCATACAGTTAGTAAATATAATTCTAAAGGTGAAAGATTACTGACTATAGGGATTCCCAACAAGCCATCTGAACTTCATTCAGGAATTCCATTTAATCGGTGTACTGATGTAGCAGTTGATTATAAAAATGGGGTTTTATTTATTAGTGATGGTTATGGTAATTCTTCTGTTCATAAATATACTTTAGATGGTGAGCTTATTACTTCTTGGGGAGCTCCTGGAACTGATCCTGGTCATTTTAATATTGTACATAATATAGCTATGGATGATTCAGGGTTGCTGTATGTTGCTGACAGAGAAAATCATCGAGTACAAATTTTCGATCAGAACGGTAAATTTATTAATCAGATTGTTAATATGCATAGACCTTGCACAGTCACAATTTATGACAATAAATTATATGTTGGTGAATTGGGTTATGGGTTACCTGTTAACAAAGATGTTCCTAATATAGGCCCAAGAATTAGTTTGTATTCTTTAGGTGGAGAATTAATAGATAGATGGGGGGAAGGATTTGGATACGGTGAAAAGCAATTAATGGCTCCTCATGGACTTACAGTTGATAATGATAATAATATTTATCTTGGTGAAGTTTGTGTCGCAGTTTTGGGTAGTTTAGGGTTGGAAATTCCGCAGTATAACGGAGCAGTTTATAATGGCTTAAGAAAATTGGAAAAAGTAAATTAGGATTATTCTTGTAAAATAAAATCTTTTTTCCCTAATAATATTTCTCGAGCTTTAGAAATGGAAATATAATAAATTATTGGTATATTCCCATTTTTAACAGCGACTCTTTTTTCATCTATTTGTTTTAATCTTAGTCGTGTTATCCTTGATGGTGTTTTGGGTTTTGGAACTAAAGTAATTAATGCATCAGACTGATTGAAATCTATATCTTTTGATTCTGAATCATTTAAAAAACCATCAGCTAAAAGTAATTGTGTTGTATTTGCAAATCTTGCAATTTTATATGAATCAATATTTATATTATCTTGATTGTCTAATTGCCATCCTTTTTCAGTTAAATTTAATTCAAATTGTTCACTTGGATAAGAAAATCTTATGGCATCTAATTCATCAGCTGGAAAATTTGAGATAATCGGATTTCTCCACATATCTGGATTTGATGCAAATATATCTGGATATGGGCAGGTAAATCCAAAAACCTGATCAAGGTTAATTTTTTTAATAAAACATGTTTTTGTTTCTGGTTTCCATTTTCCAACTAAGAATTCTTCTTGTAGAGTTGATTGTAAAAAGAATTGCACCAGAGTACCTTCATTTTCATTCAATCCTATCCTATTGAAATTTTTGGGGTTTACTGATACTAATTCTGATTTTTGTATATTGTTTACAGCATTCCAAAATAATGCAAGCTTTGGTTCAAAAACTCCCTGTTTTCCAATTCGCCATGAATTATTTACTTTATATAATTGTGAAGACTGAGATTTGTTACTAATTGTGATCCTATCAATTATTTCTTGATCAATAAAAATTATGCCTGAATCATCGTAAAGATTGTTTGTATTTGATACTAATATTTTTACGCCAGCAATAACTATACTTAGTATAATAAATATAGATAATAATATAAATGTTGGTTTATTTTTCATCGCTAAAAGTTTTCTTTTGAATTGATTTTCTTTTTAAATATCTAAAAACCCCAATCATAATAAATATAATTGGAGTTAGTACAAAATTTAGATTTTTTGTAAGCGTTTGATGGCTGAAGAATTCACCTTTTGAACTCCAGTCAAGTTTCCTTTCTCTAATTACTTTTGATCTTATGTCAGCTAATTTATCTTCTTGTGCTAGCCAGTCTACCATGTTCATTCCTAGAGCGAAATTTGATTGGTTTGAACTTGCTATATAGTCTGAAAGCCAATCTGAGTCAGCTATTAGAATTGTTCTGATAGGAATGTTATTTGATTTGTTATTATTTTGTATTTTTACTCCAATTACCTGAACACCTGTATTATCTCGATTTGCTTCAAAATTTGCACCCGGACTTAAATCTTGATAGTCATATTGTATTGAAGCTGTAGGTGATGTAGTGATTAATGGTTCTACAGTAATATTATTAATTAATGGTTTGATTAATTCTATTGAACTAGTCCAAGGAAATAAAATTGAATTTACTTTCCCTGTAGATTTAGAATCCAATGGGGGAGTGCGTAACCAATAAGGATAAGGTAACAATACTTCTCCTGATTGTGTATTAAATGGTAATGTTTCATATGAATTCAGATCAAATAGAATATTGTTTTTTACAATTATTCCATAATTTTCCCAATATTTAGATCCACTAAATTCGTTTTGATAAGCAATCATTCTGTTGGTATCAATATTTACAGTATCAATCAGTATTAAGAAACTTACTCCTTGATTAATATAGTTTTGAATTGCTTTAATTGAATTAATATTTATATTTTCATAACTTCCGCCAGCCATAATAAAAACATCAGGGACTTTTTGAATTCCTTCCAGTTCATNAGGAGACACTACATTTACATTATATTGTTGAGATAATAAAGATATAAATGAACTCATACCATATTGATCATTTTTAGATGAAGGGAGATTGATAAAAGTTATGGTTTTTTGTGTATCATTTAACATCTTAAATGTTAAAGATGCAATTTTATATTCTAATCCATCAAGTGATTCTATAAATGGAATAACTTCTTTGTTATTTGCATAGGCAATGGTCATGCCTAAATACCCTGTTTTAACCTGGAATTCCCCTTGTCTTTGGATATTAAATTGTACAGGAGGTATGCCTAATATTTCAGATTCTTCAGCATCTTTTTCATTAGCNTCTGGATACCTATGTTTAATTCTTACAAATTTAGATCTTGCATTTAAATCAGATAAGAAGTCATTAACATCTCTGGCTGTTAGAGCAGTATTAATGGGATGATCTTTTGATTCAAATAAAGTAATTGTTACATAATCATCTAAATTATCAAATATATTTTTGGTCGAAGGAGCTAAAGAGTAAACTTTATCTTCAGTTAAATCTATTCTCCCCTGTATAGAGTTACCAAACCATGCAAATACTAAACATAATATTACTAAACTGCCCACTCCTATTCGTAAATTTCTGTATTGCATTGAATTGGTATTTAAGCTTTTCCCTCTAGTATTAAGGTAAGTTATACTTAGAAAAGCTATATCAATGGAAATAAAATAAAGTACATCCCTAAGATCTATTAACCCTCTGGTTATAGAAGAAAAGTGTGTGATAGGGCTAAGATCTTGTAAGAGTATTGATAATGCAGATGGTAAAGTTATATTTATAAAATCTAAACCAATAACAATTGATAATATACTTATACTTAGTGCAATCATAAAAGCTACAATTTGATTTTTTGTTAGACTTGAACTAAATATCCCTATGCTTACCAATGATGAGGATAACAATATAGCGCCTAAGTATTGGGCAAATAATGCTCCAAAATCTAAATCTCCGGCAAANACAAGGCTGATAGGAATTATCAAAGTTCCTAAAATCCCTACAACTACAAATAATAAGCCAGCAAAGAATTTAGATAAGATTACTATTACACCTCTAACCGGTTGAGTAAATAATATTTCTAGAGTTCCGTCTCTTTGTTCTTCTGCAAATAACCTCATTGTTGCAGCTGGTATGTATATAGATAGAATCCATGGGAGCATAGAAAACATTGGTCTTAAAGAAGCTTCATTTGTAGTTTCTATGGTTCTAAAAAACATAAATGAAATAGCAATTACAAATATTATGTTTAATATATACCCTGTGGGTTGGTCAAAATATGACTTAAAATCTTTATTTAATATTGTTAATAATGATCGCATTATTATTTTTCTTCTTCTCCAATTGTTAAAAATTTAAATACATCTTCAAGTTTTGGGCTGGTTTTGCTCATTGTAAGTAAAGTCCAATTTTCTTGTACTGCTTTTTTAAATATATCTTTTCTCGGATCAGAATTTTCTTCTATTGATATAATAAATTTTTTAATTTCATCTTCATTTTCTATTATTTGTATATCTTCAATACCATTAATTGAATTTAGTTTTGTATGAATATTTTTTCCTATAATTTCCAATTGAATTGTTTGATTTTTATTCTGGGTATTTAAAATTTCTTCAATAGTACCTTCAGTAATGATTTCGCCTTTATTGATTAGAATTATTCTAGAACATGTTGTTTCTACCTCTTGTAATACATGAGTTGATAACATAATAGTACGTTGTTTCCCTAAAGATTTAATAAGATTCCTCATACTTACTCTTTGATTGGGATCTAACCCTTCAGTTGGTTCATCTAAAATCAGTATTTCAGGTTGATGCAATATTGCCTGAGCTAACCCTACTCTTTGTCTATATCCTTTGGATAATTGATTAATAGGGCTATAGTAATATTCGTGAATTCCTGTTTCATCTACAGCATTTGTTAAATTTGTTTTATAATCTTTTTCTGACAAATTTCGCAAATCACTAATTAATTTCAGATAATCTTTAACAATCATTTCGCCGTATAAAGGNTTATTTTCAGGAAGGTAACCTATTTTTTTTCTTGTTTCAATATCAGAGTCTTTTGTGTTTATNGAATCAATNAAAATNTCNCCNGAGTTTTGTGTGTAATAAGANGTTAAAAGTCTCATCGTTGTACTTTTNCCNGCNCCATTTGGNCCTAANAATCCAACAACTTCTCCTTTGTTAATNGAAAAATTNATTGAATTTACNGCGANTCTGNCACCAAATGTTTTNGTGACATTTTCTACTANAATTTTGGCGTTATTNTTTTCCATAGNTATGCNTTATTANATANAATTTAATCATATTTTATCAGAAATTCNANAAANCTATAATTTTTTTATATATTAAATAATTAATTCACGAGTAGATATTTGTAGATAAGGAATTTATAATTACATATCAATAAATANAAATGATCATTTTTTAGGAAAGAACAAATGACTAATAAAACNCAAACATTATATAAAAGTTATATNATTGAAGAATATTTTGCTACANAAAAACCNTANTATGTTTCAGTTGCTGATGAAATAGAATTATTTGAAGCGGCTTATAAACAAAAACTCCCAGTTCTTTTTAAAGGTCCAACTGGCTGCGGAAAAACAAGATTTGTTGAATATATGGCATATAAGATTGGACAGGAAATGAAATCTTCCAAAAAAGATAACAACGCTCAAATAAATATTCCCTTAGTAACCATTGCATGTCATGAAGATTTAACTGCCAGTGATTTGGTTGGCCGTTATTTATTGGAAGGAGATTCAACAGTTTGGCTGGATGGTCCATTGACAAGAGCTGTGAAAGCAGGAGGTATTTGTTATTTGGATGAAGTAGTAGAGGCTAGAAAAGATACAACAGTAATAATTCATCCTCTAACAGATCATAGAAGAATTTTGCCTGTTGAAAAGAAAGGTGAATTATTAGAAGCAGCTGATGGATTTTTATTAGTTTTATCTTATAACCCGGGTTATCAGAGTGCTCTTAAGGATTTAAAACATAGTACTCGCCAAAGGTTTGTAGCCATAGAATTTGATTATCCTTCTGTGGAAAAAGAAACAGAAATTATTGCTCATGAATCTGGGCTTGATGAAGATAATTCTAATAAACTCGCTATATTAGGAGAAAAAATCAGGAACTTAAAGGAACATGGACTACCAGAAGGAGCAAGTACTAGACTTTTAATTTATGCCGCAAAAATGATTTCTCAGGGTATAAAACCCGTTAGAGCTTGTCAGGTTGCTGTGAATTGGGCAGTAACTGATGATCCTCTTTTACATCAGGGTATGCAGGAAGTAATTACATCAATATTTCCCGAGTAACCTAAATTAATGGATTTAAATTTAGTTATTGCTAGGTTTAAAACTGATAGAGATACATTGGAGATTAATGATATTCAGTATATTTCTTCAGCAGTATTATTACCTTTAGTAATTGATTCAAATCAATTATGTATTCTGTTACAAATTAGAAGTGAAAACCTGACCCATCATCCAGGTGAAATTGGTTTTCCAGGAGGGGCTAAAGAAAATTTTGATTCAGATTTTGTACAGACGGTTTACAGAGAAACAAAAGAAGAAATTGGTTTGAATCAGGATGAGATAGAAATCATTGGTAAATTAGATGATGTTATAACTTCAACCAGATTTTTGATAAAACCTTATGTAGGAATAGTTAAAGACTCAGGTGATTACAAATTATCTTCAGAGGTAAAAATGGTTATAAATGTTCCTGTTTCAGATTTAAACAATCCAATTAATTGGAGAAATGATTATATTATTCATGAAAAATGCCTTATAAAATTAAAAACCTTTTACTATGATGGTAATATTATTTTTGGAGCGACTGCTAAAATTCTTAATAATTTTTTTAATATCATTGATTTATATAAAAAGTAGTATTAATAATGAGTAATATTTTTGAAAAGTATCCTGAAAATTTAAATATTGAATTTGATAATTCATTTAAAGTATTAAAAAATAACTTTTCTGATGAACAAAGAAATGAATGGACAGATTTAATTAAAAGCATTACTGATTCTGGGGTACGTTCATGGGAAATTACTACTGCATTATTAAAAAAATCTGTAGATTTGTCTGAGATATTAAAAGGAGCTGAATTAATACAATGGGCTAAGATGATAAGCAATTTAGTTAATTTATCACCTGTTTTAGCATCTTCATATATTCAAAACTCTGACAAATTCCTTAGTATTACTAAGGGAAGACATATAGATTCCATGAGTGTTATGGCAGAAAATATATATGATGGAAGTTGGAAATCTGGGAATTTTGCTTCCAAAGTTTTTGATCATTCACCAAAATTTTTAAAAGTTTTAACTTTTGCTGAATTTGAAAAAATAATATATTTTCTAAATGAAATTACAACTCAGTCATATGATATGGCTGTAGAATGTTTAGATTATAGCTATAATTTTTTAACAAAATTTCATTCCAAACATACAGGAATAGAATTTTTGAGCAATTTGAAAAGTAAATCTAGTAGAGATTTAAAAAATATCTTAGAAACATCCCCAAAATTTTTAATTAAATTTGATGAAAATCAAAGAGTAACTTTGATGGAATTGATATTATCGATTATTGGCGCTGGTGGTTATTCTTCAAGTACTATAATGGACGATGTTGCAACTCCTTTTACAATGATTCATAAAAGTAGTTATGATGAAATTCTAGAATTATGTAAAGAACTGGAGCAAGTACAGCCACAGGTGATAATTGGTTTTCTTACAAAAGTTCCGGAAATTTTGAATAAAATTGATATTACCCAAATGAAAGAATGGTTTGATGAAGGAATTAAGCTACTTAATCTAAATAGGGATGCCGGAGTAGCATATTTTAAACTTGAATCNTTNACTAGCGAAACATCACTAAGTCGTATAAGTTCATCTGTNGAATATGATTCTGTTAAAGANTTATTACAATTATATTGNTCAGCTTTGGCTGGNGTTGATCTTGAAATACTTCCNTCTTCTGAATTNGTGGATAAAAATATAGGTTGGTCTTCAACTATGAATCCTACTACTGANGGAAAATCTATCTANGTCCCTGAAATAATAAATAGATATNATAATAAAATTACAAATTATAAATGGTTTAAAGTTATTTCAAGTCATCAGGTTGGAAGACTTGAATTTGGTAGCTTTAATTTTCACTTTGATTCCGAGAGTATTTNTTTTAATAATATGAGAGAAGATTTATATAATGATTTTTCAAAAAAAATAAAAACACAAGANNAAATTCATTTTCCTCTTGAAGATNAAAATTCAGAAAATGAAATTGATGCNGTNAAAACTAAAAAAACTGACTTTAATAAATTTTTNGAATTNTTNCAAAGCAGAAAATTGGTATCAGATATTTTTGCTATTGTTGAAGATACNCGTGTTGAAAATCGTATTAAAAATAAATATTCTGGTTTAACAAAAGATTTTGATAATGTTAAATTACAAGCTTTAGAAAAAAGACCTAATATTAATACTCTTAATGCACAGGATGCAATGGTAGAATTTTTAGTGCAAATTAGTTTGGGAAAATCAGACAAAACCAAAGTACCAAAAAAATATTTAGATAAGTTTAAAAATATGTTTATCATCTTAAATAAAATCTCGAATATTGATTCTGATGTTCATGATTCTTCTGAGGCTACAATAAGAATTTATAAATTAATATACTCTACTGAGAATGAGAATACAGAGAATGAAGAAACTGAAGATCTTGATTTAGATCAAAATCAAGATCAAGATTATTATGAAGATGATAATATTTTGCAAGAAATAATGCAATTTATGATGAATCAGGATTCTATGGATATACACAGTGAATCTGACGATTATCAGTCTCCTGAACAGGTAGATTACAGAGGTGATTTTAAACCTGAATTGGTGCAGTTATTAGAGAATATGCGATCTATGGATAGCGAAGATTCTGAATTTTCACAAGAAAATATTACACCAGAAATGCTTAAAGAATTATTAGAGCAAATGGAAGATTTGGATATTGAAGCTACTGAACGTCCGATTGATTCTTCTACAGATATGATAGCTGAAAATATATTAAAGGAAATAAGTGCAGAATTAAGTGAAAATTCTAAAAACAATCCTGGTGATACTGATAATTCTGAAGATTTTGAAGAACTTGAAACTGATGATCCTGAATCATATTTATATGATGAATGGGATTTTCGTTCAAACGATTATAAACCAAGATGGTGTATTGTTAAAGAACGAGTAATGGGAGAAGGAGATAAAGCATATTATGATGAAACATTATTAGATTATAGTGCTCTTGTAAGTAATTTAAGAAGACAATTTGAAATGATTTCTCCTGAAATGTTAAAAAAAGTAAATAGATTAGAGGATGGGGAAGAGTTTGATATTGATGATGTTATAGAAGCATTTGTTGATATTAAAACCGGAGTGAGTCCAAGTGAAAAGCTGTACTGGAGAAGAAATAAAATACAAAGAGATGTTGCCTGTGTTTTTTTATTAGATGTGAGTGCTTCTACTGCAGAGTCAATTGAAGATTCTAATACAAGCAATGATTGGGATGTTCCGGATGATCCTGTTGATTATATGAAATGGATAAAATCAAGAAGAAAATCAGGAATTGTAAGAACCTACAAAAGAATTATAGATGTTGAAAAAGAAGCATCAGTATTATTAATTGATGCTCTTGAAAATTTGGGTGATCAGTATGGTATTTATTGTTTTTCTGGATATGGAAGAGAGAATGTAGAGTTTTATACCGTTAAAGATTTAGATGAAAGTATGAATGATAATATCAAAGGTAGAATTGACAAAATATCTCCGTTACATGCAACTAGGATGGGACCAGCAATTAGGCATGCTATTTCTAAACTTGAAAAAGTACAGTCAAGAACTAAATTATTATTTTTAATCAGTGATGGCCGACCCCAGGATAGAGGATATAGCAGAGAGGGAGTGGAAAAAGAGTATGCAGTTCATGACACTAAAATGGCATTAACTGAGGCAAAAAATAAAGATATTACAGCTTTTTGTTTAACAGTAGATAAAAATGGACATGATTATCTTAAAACAATGACTCAGGATATGGGTTATGAAGTTTTAGATGATGTTAAAGATTTGCCAGAAAGATTATTGGATTTGTATAGAACTTTAACAATGTGATTATTTTTTTATTGGAGGATTATCATATAATCCAATAACTGCATCAACCCATTTTGCATCAATCGCTAGCACAGGTTTAATATATTCATTGTTTTCTGAATACGCATAATAGCTTTTGCCATCTTCAGTTTTATCACCTAACTTATATAAGATGCCATCAATAAATTCAGTTCCTTTTTTAGAATAAGAATTGAATCTTAATTCAATTGCATCACTTGTTTGGTTTATTCCGTATTCTATGTAATCTTCTGCGTCAGTGGCCATTGATTGAACAACAGTGATACTATCTGGTCCAGATAATAAATGAGAGGATTGAGCCCATAATTCTTCATTGAGTGAAATTTTCTCACTTACTTTTAGGAAGGCAGCGTATCCTATGCCAGAGTCTTGATTGAGTGAATTAGATGTTTTTTCATCATTTGTATCAGTCAAATCCATAAAATACCAGTCTTTATTGTTTTTAGTTTCAAACTTTTTAGCAGGAGTACCTTGGGATTGAATATCTCCTTTATATACCGCAAGCCCTACTATGGTTTCAGGGGTTCTTTTGATATACCATTTTGGTATTGGAGGGTCATCAATCAATCGTCCAAGTACATCATTCCATGATGAGGCAATGATGAATAATTCCTCAAAATCATTTATTTGACAATAATAATGTTTTAAATCTGAAGTAGCATCACCTAGTTTTAAACTTAAGTGTCTTCCTCCAATTAAATCAAAATCAATTATTAATGTAGGGTCATCCAGTCCATATTCTGCAGGATTATCAATTTTGTCTGCAACGAGTAGCCTTTGTGTTTGAGGACCACTTAATAATAAGGTTACTCCACCCCACCTTGTATAGCTAGGAGGTATTCCTTTAGGATCTACAAATGACCATGTAGTATCTTCGTTTTTGTAAAATGATAATGATTTGTCTTTTTTTGTTAGTCCAATATAATTTATATCATCCATAGATACTTGGTAAAACCATGGAGGATCTATTCCTACTTCTTCAGTTGTATAATTAGTATAGTAATAAAAGAAAGCTCCTATACTTATTGCTATTATTGATAAAATAATTGTTATTTTAAAATTCAAAGTTTATTCCTTAGTTTTAAGATAGGGTTATTTACCTTCTTCTCCACCATACAACTATACTTGTTGTAATCATTAAAATAAATGGTAACCCACTACTCCATTTTAAAAATTCTCTTTCTCTTCTGTTAACAACTAAAGATCTAAAAGGGACTACTTTTGGACGTATTGATATAACTTCATAATCTTCAGCAAGCCATGCAAGGGAATTTAAAATTAAGTCACTGTTTTGATTACTATAGAACCATTTATTAGTAACAAAATCAGAATCAGCAAAGATCATAATTTTACTTAGATCAAAAACTGGAATATTTGAATTTACCGGGCCTTGAGATTCTATGATAGTAATTAAAGAGAAAGGGCCTCTAATATCTGTTTCTTGATCAAATTTTGGTTTTTCTATATTGGATTCAAGCCAGCTAATACTTGTAGAAACTGCAATTTGAATATTTTTAACATGTAGTGGTCTGTCAGCTGCAGATATTGTTTCTAAAATAGCTCCTGAGCCTGGGAAAAATACAGCGTTGATTTGATCAGTGATAGATTGGATTCTTTTAGTTTCTGCTTTATCGTTTCCTGTAAATTCTAGCAAGTTTTTTTCAGGTACAAATTGGTTATTTGATTTTTGTATTAATGGTGTTAAAAAATTACTACCAGCCAGGGAGCTTAATGGATCAGCTACAGGTTGTTGGGATACAATAATTCCCCAATTATTTATTAAATCATTCCAAGTTATGTGAGGATTTGGGTCAAGTAATAACGCAACTCTCCCTCCTGTTGCGATATAGTTTACTAATATTTGTGCATGTTTTTTTGGCAATGCTGATATTGGCCCAATAATCATAAGTGCAGCTGTGTCTTCAGGCATTTTTTCAATTTGGTCAAAATTAATAGATTTGACATTGTAATTATCTCTTTTTAATCCTTCAACTAAATAGTCTATCCCGGGATCACTAATTTCGTTTGTAGTTGTGTCTCTAGATAAACTTTTTTCTTTATGTCCTGTGGAATAATAAATAACTTTTTGTTTGTCGCCCATAGATATTAACATTGCAGTTACAAAATCTTGTTCACTAAATGGGTTAAACCCTTTTTCATAAACGGGTTGTAATTTTCCTGTAGATAGATCCTCAAATATAATTGCAGGATATTGCATAACTCCATATTTGATAGCAAGAGTTTTGTTTAATTGTGGGTCAGTAAATCTATAACTAAATTTATTTGAATTTTTTGCAAATTCACCTAATAAATCTTCAGCATTGGTTTTTAATTTTTCTTGTTGAGGATCATTAGGTACAAAAAATGCATTTGCTCTTACTGGAGTTTCAAGGTTGGATATTATTTTGTTTGTTTGTTTAGATAATGAGAATACTCTGGTTGCTGTAGTATCCAGTCTGTATGAATTAAGTATAAAGAAACTATTTGTTAATATAGCAATTGAAATAAAAGCTATTAACATTATTAATGTATTAGTTCCATATCTACCTCTTCTTCCTTTAAATATTAAAGTAGTAGATTTTGGTGATATTAAAATTCCAAGAAGTGACAATGTAGCACCAGCTATAATGACAGATAGTGCAAAATCTTTGATTTCAATAATTACAAAATAACTTATAGCTCCAAATATTACAGATAATGTTCCGGAAATTAAAAGAAGGATACTCCAATAATTTAAATTTGTTACGAATGGTTTTATATCAGCGCTTATATTTTTAATATTATCAAGATATTTATTCAATATTTATCTCCATCTACGCATTTCTAATATTAAAACTGTAAAAAAGAGAAATATTGAAGCTGTTGAAAGATAATAAACTATANTTCTAATATCAATTACTCCTTTAGTAAAATCTCCATAATGATAATTGAGTGCTATTTCATTAAATATAGTGGATGGTATTCCGTCTAACATTGCTCCCAAAGAATCCAGGAATGAAAGTAATAATAATATAACAATNCCAACTACTGCAGCTACTATTTGATTACTACTAAGTGAAGATGCAAATAANCCTACACTAAGAGTAGCAATACCATAAAGAATTATTCCTAAATACGCACTAAGTAATGGACCGAAATCTGGTGTGCTGTAAATAGAAATCAATATAACGTAGAAAAAAGTGCACAGTAAAGTNGAAATGAGAATTACAGTTGATGCAAGGTATTTGCCCATGGCTATTTCCCAATCTTTAACAGGGGAAGTAAGTAGTAATTCTAAAGTCCCTAATTTTTCTTCTTCAGAAAATAAACGCATTGTNATTAGAGGGGAAAATATAATAAATAACAAAGTTGTGGGTTCCAGATATCCTCTNACATTAGATTCTGTAATTGGATTTGATTCACTTGGTACTATGCTTGTATTAAAAAACAACCATGTTAATCCCAAAAACATACCTCCAACTATATATGCCATTGGGCTCGAAAAGTATGTTTTAATTTCTTTAGATGTTATTAATATAATGTTTCTCAAATTAATTTTCCTTTATTCGGAAGTTGTTATTTGCAAGAAAATATCTTCTAATGACATTCCAATNGATTGTAAACGGATTAATCCCCATCCATTATTTATTATAATTTTTGAAATTTCAGATCTAATATCACTATTAACTTCAGATTCTATTGTAAAGGTAGAGAATTCGCTGGAAGATTTATCAATAGAAAATTCTACTGATTTTATATCATTAAATTTTTCTAATTCAGTGACTATAGATTGTGGGGAGCCAATAATATCTGCTTCGATTTTGTTTTTTCCTGACATCAGTGAACTTAGATTTTTAATAGTATCAGAAGCTGCTATTTCGCCTTCATGAATAATTAAAACTCTTTCGCAAATTGAACTAACTTCAGGGAGTATATGACTACTTAATATTAGTGTGTGTTCACCTGAAAGATTTTTTATTAGTTGTCTTGTTTCAACCACTTGATTGGGATCAATCCCGATTGTTGGTTCATCTAGAACTAATACTTCAGGTTCATGAATTATTGCTTGAGAGATACCCACTCTTTGCCTAAACCCTTTAGAAAGTTTTGAGATTAAACTATTTCTATAATCTTCTAATTTACAAATTTCTATCACATTATCNACTTTAGATTTAATATGTTTTTTATTAAGTCCTCTGAGTAATCCCATGTATTCAATATATGAGTANACAGTCATGTCNGTATATAAAGGAACAGTTTCAGGTAAATATCCAATTTTTCTACGTGCTTCTATAGACTGGGTTACAATATCATTACCACCAACAGAGAGTTCCCCNCTAGTTGGGGGCATAAACCCAGTTATCATTTTCATAGTTGTAGATTTTCCTGCACCGTTTGGTCCTAAAAGTCCTACTATTTCTCCCTTTTCTATTTTGAAAGATATATTNGTTACAGCCGGGAAATCACCGTAATATTTAGTTATATTTTTTAATTCAATCAAATATTGTACCTATAGTAATGGAATTACCATTCACGAAATGAAATGATAGTATATTCTATACGTTGTAACTATGTATAACAATATTATTAACTATATATATTGTTATATTTTTAACATTAGAAAAAGATATAAGGAAATATATGGCATTATTAAATATATTACATTATCCAAATCCATTACTTCGAAAGAAGTGTAATAAAGTGACTGAAATTACTAAAGATATCATTGGATTGGCAGATAATATGTGTGAAACTTTAGCTTATCATAAAGGATTGGGANTGGCTGGCAATCAAGTTGGTTATTTAAAAAGAATAATTGTTATTAAATTACCTGAAGAAGAAGAATTTAGAGTTTTGATTAATCCGGAAATAATTCAATCTTTTGGAATAAGAGAAGTAGAAGAAGGATGTTTAAGTGTGCCAGGGTATACAGGGATTGTAAATAGATCTATTTGGGTACAAGCAAAAGGNCTAGATATGAAGTGGAAGAAATGGAAAATAAAAGCAGAAGGCTTATTGGCTCAAGTTTTAGAACATGAAATAGATCATTTAAATGGAATTATGTATTTTGATCATCTTGTTGCTCACAGTGAAGGTGAATGGCATGATGGNTTGGTGAAGATTCAAAATTCAAATTCTGCAAACCAATCTTCAATAATTTGATTAATTATATTTTTATAATTAGATAGAAAAANATGTTTAATAATAAAATAGATAAAAATATTATAGATTTACTTAATCTAATTTCATCTTCCAGATTTAACACTTATTTGGTAGGTGGATGTGTTAGAGATATTATTTTAGGNTACACTCCTAAAGATTTAGATGTTTTGGTAGAAGATGATATTGATGAATTTTCAATATTTTTGTCTACATCATTAAATAGCAAGATTATTAGGTTTCAAAACCATGGTTTTGAAACCTTTAGAATTATTAATACTAAATCTAAATTAAATATTGATATTACAAAATATTCCAATGGTAATGACGGATTTCTTAATGATCTTTCTATGAGAGATTTTACAATAAATTCTATGGCTATTAGTTTAAATGATGGACAATTTGATTTTAATGATATTGTTGATCCGTTTCATGGACTTGAAGATTTGAATAATAATTTAATTAGATATGTATCTAAAGACTCAGTGTTATTTGATCCTCTAAGATTATTAAGGTCAGTAAGATTATCATCTAAGCTTAATTTTAATATTGAAGAAAATACTAAAAAGTATTTTATGATTAATAGTGAAAAAATAAATATTGTAAGTAATGAGAGAATTAGAGACGAAATTATTGATATATTTGCATTAAATAATTCATCTAAATCTTTGATATTNATGGAAGAGTTGAATATTTTAAATCAAGTATTTCCTGAGATCCAATTAACTAATGGAATAAATCAGGGAGGATTACATGATAAAGATGTGTACATGCATTCCTTAGCTACTTTATATTTTATTGAAAATATTATTAATGAAAATTTATTTCCTGATATAAGTTTGAATAATAGTATTTTCGCACATGAAAATACTATTATTCCTTATATCAAATTAGCTGCTTTTTTACATGATNTTGGGAAACCTGATACTAAAANTTTTCTTCAATCTCGTATTAGATTTATTTCTCATGAAGACTATGGTTCAAAAATTTCGGAAAAAATTANAACACGATTAAAATTTAGTTTGAAAGTCAAAAAATACATATCCTGTTTGATTAAAAACCACTTGAGATTAGGACATTTAATTTCATTACCAGATTTTCCATCTGATAGAGCAATTAGAAAGTTATCTAGAGATTGTTATGATGTTATAAATGATTTAATTTATTTAGATTTTGCTGATTATTTAGCTACTAGTCAAAATAATTTTAATAATTACCTTGATCATTATAATGATTTAAGGAAAATCTATTTTAGAATTATGAAATTTAGATCAGATAAGATCGAAAAATACGATAAGATTATAGATGGTAAAGAAATCATGGAAATTTTTGGATTGAATGAAGGTCCAGAAGTTGGTAGGGTTTTAGATGCTATTCAAGATGATATTATCAATAACGGTAATATTAAAAAAAGNGAAGCTATTAAATTGGCAAAAAAAATATTAAATAATTAATTTCTTGGAGTTTAGTNAATGAGAAGGTATTGGAAATCATCTTTATTTTCATTTCTCATGATTTTAATTGCGNTNNTTGTCGTGGTTAATCANAAATTTAGTTTGGGNGNTAATGAAATAGGATCTGATGCTGTNTTAGGTTTGAAATTAGGATTNGATTTACAAGGNGGNAGCCATCTTGTNTATCAGTCAGATTTAAAGAATGAAANTGGAGAATCTATTCCTCCTNNCAAAANNCAAATGGANGCATTGATTAANACTATTGAGAGNNGGGTAAANTCTTCNGGNCTTGGTGAGCCAATAATACAATTATTGGGTGATGATCGCCTATTAATTCAATTACCGGGTATTACTGATCCTGAAAGAGCTAAGAATTTGATTGGAGAAACAGCCAGATTGGAATTTAAACATCGTTTTACAGATGCGAGTGATCCTGTTGATGAAGTAATTAATGAGGGAGTATTAACCTCATATGTGGGATTATATCCAACTTCAACTTCTGAAGCTGATGCTAAGAATAATTCTACTGATAAGAAAGATAATGAACCTGATCCGGTAGCACCTCCTTTAGGAGTGTTTGTAAAATTTTCTGAAAATTCGTACTTAATCTTTAAACAACTTCATGAAAATGTAGTACAAAGTTTAGAATCTCCTGGATATGATCGTTTACAAGTAGAGGTTTCTGGGAATGGTGATGCAAGAAGATTTGAATTGTTGGGTACATTTATTACTGAAACTACCGAAGAAAGTGAATTTGTCTTTATGATTCCATCAAATTATTATGAATCAGTTAAAGAAGCTCAAAATGCGCTGGGTAGTGATCCTAAATTCGAGCTTATAAGTATTTTGGTTGGACAAAGAGATGAAGTTATTGGATTGACTGGAGAAGATCTTGAACGTGCATATCCCGGGCAACATCAACAAACTAATAAACCGATTATTAATATTGAATTTAATGAAGATGGG
>NZNN01000025.1 GCA_002694895.1 Chloroflexota bacterium | reverse complement strand
TTGTCTAAAATAAAATCCCAATATTTATCTTCATAAAAAATCCACATACTTAATGGAAAGAAAATCCCCCATAAAACAAATACAAATATTAAAAAAAAAGTTTCACTGTCATGTGCAATGGTGAGTGCACCCAGCTTATATGCGGACCAATATGCTATAGAGCCGCCAACTCCACCTAGAAACGTAAGTAAAAAAGTTGGTAATTCTTTAAGCTTATCAAATACATCACCATAATAGGAAATAAATACTATCCATAATGATAGATAACCATATCTATAAGATTCGTTCGTAATAATATTCATCCTAATTAATGATGAATCGAGAATATATCCAAAAATGGTGAATAAAAGTGCGACAAAAAAAAACGACCAACTGAAATGTTTGGTTTAAAAATCAAATAGTTAATTACAACTATGCATATAGAAGCTACAATAGGTATAATAGAATTTATTGAAGCTCCAAACAAAACAATAGTGAACCAAAAACATTGTAAAAAAATCACTTTAAGAATTAACATAATTTCTTCTAAGAAGCGGCCAATTTTTTAATAAATAACCCGTAAAGAAATTTTATATATCGAATTTTTGAGAGAACTTCTTGTCCGACATCCCAATAGTCTCTCTGATATCCAATTCTCTTATCCTCATTGAACTTAAGATGAGAACTCCCATGTATCTTAGATTCTTTCCCTTTAAGAACAAAAATAAAGTCCCAAGTCAAAAAGGCTCCCTCACTATTTTCAATTGTATCGATAATGACAAAATGAGGATTATCTAAAGTTTTAAACATATGAACAAATACGTTCCTTAAATTGTCAATGCCTTCAACCTCGTTGAAAGGATCCTTAAAAAAAACATTTTCATCATAAAATATGTCCAACTCATTTAAACTCTCTTTTTTAAGATTTTCGTACCATAGTGTCAGTTTTTTTATGGTATTCACATTTTCCCCATTTTGATCATCACAATGGTGACTTCTCCCAAGTCAAAGCCCCATTTATTCATATATGATCTAGCTAGAAGAGTATTCTTATCCATTAGGTACATCCAGTCTTCAAAGTTGACCTCATAAGTTGTTTCACCTACAGGAAGATCTAAGTCATATACGAAGTAAAAAACGTTACCCGCAGTTTCTCCGCTAGCTACACCCACTGCATCACTAGCTCGACCTTCATATACAGCTGGACCAATTTCCTTTAGCTCCCAAACTCTTGAACTCTTGGTTCCATCGGAATAGGTAAACTTTTCATCTAAAATAGCTTTATTCCCAATCCAGGATGCTTTTATATCTACTTTAAACCTTTTGATAACTCGCCCTGAGCGATTTTGGACAATTCCCAGTGCATATATATCTCCATTGAAAAACTCTCTTAAATTTAGCTTCGGTAACTCATCGGTATAAGATTTGATATTATGTTCAGTGCAAGATGATAAAAAAAATAGAAATATAATGTAAAATATTCTCATATCACTCTTTCCAGAAGTTTACCTCTCAAATTAGAACAACTAGTTTTTTTCATAGCAAAAATTCCAAAAAATATAGGATTGACTTTCACTTCTTAATGTTTGTAGCTGTCAAGGATTCTTTTCTTGCTCNTTAACATATGGAAATGTATGGAATAGTTTCANATTTTGACTCCGAAATTATTCATCAAANGTTTCCCATGGATAATCAAATATAAGAACTGTTGAAACCCTTACCTGGCTTTTAAACCNATTAGCCATCCTTGTTGGTTTCTGGACACTTTACATCGTCCCAGAAAGTTGAATTGATTGTGGGCATTGTGAAAAGCATCCTAACAATAACAGAGATGGGAAAACTCTCAGTCTCACCTACGGCCAATACGTATTGGCCAGTNTTAGTTTCGTTGTAAACACGAATGTAGTAAGTACCCTCCTTGTAAAACCTGTTGGATTTGAATTTATCTCCAATCTCTGGTCCAATCCAGTACCACTTTTCTCCATGTTTTTCATACCATGCCCACCAGTTAAAGTTTTCACCATCTTTACGTTCAATCAGTCCAAAGTCTGCATCAAGGACTTCAAAGGAAAACTTTTTTGAAATTGAGCAATCATCTATCTTAGGTACTGTTATGCCAGCATAAAATTCGAATCTTGAATCACTGTCGATACGGTAGTAATGTGGTTCTCCCTTGAGTTCGGAGAAGATTGCCTTGGAGATTTCCGGCTCCTCGATAATGTAGGGAGATTTAGCTGCGCTACTTTCAGAGTTCAAAACGGGTTGATGCGCATCAACAGACCATGACGCTAGCATCACAGTAAAGCTCAGAAGAATTCGAATTAGAAGTTTTTTATACATAAGAATGATAATTTACTAGTGTTTATTTTATATAAATCCAACAAAACATCCCTTTATCCACGAAAAGTCGTTTTCGTTGCATTCATGGTTTGTTTTATTTTTTATCGTGCAGGTAGTTTGCGTAGTTGGTTTATTTTAAGATCTCAAAGGCAATGATATTTAAGATGATCCAGTACAAGTGTTCTCCGGAACTGATCTTTCAGAGGAATGGTCAAATTTTTTTGAAATATGATCTGGCTTAGACTATTTTTCTATGGGTACTGTGCGAAAGACCAATTTTCTCTCTACGACCATAAAGCGAGTAAATTTGCCCCTACCTTCCAAGCAATCGATAATTAATCAAAGGCGTACAAAAATAAAGAAATTACGTAATTTAAAAAACATCTCTTCTTATTTTGTAAAACTAAATTGAAAGACACTAATTTTATTTGCCTCAAAACCGCCTTGGCAGTACTTTAAGTAAAATCGCCATGTTCTGATGAACTTATCATCAAAACCTAACTTCTTAACTCTAGACAATACACTAGAAAAATTTTCTTCCCATCTCTTTAATGTGATTCCATAATCCCGGCCAAACTCAAGGTCCCCTCTATAAATAAATCCTTGTTTAACAGCAACGTCCTTAAAAATCTTTGGAGAAGGAAGCATTCCTCCAGGAAAAATATATTGCTGTATAAAGTCACTACATTTCCGATAAGAAAAGAAATCATTGTTATTTATTGTAATACTCTGAATAATCAATTTTCCACCAGGTTTCAAAATAGAAAAAAGCATTTTAAAATACTTTTTCCAGTATTTCTCCCCTAATGCTTCAAACATTTCAATAGAAACAATGTGGTTATATTTCCCATCAATATCTCTGTAGTCTTGAAGCTTAACTTTGGCAAGATTCCCAAATTTAGAGAGTCGTTTTTTTGCAAACTCATATTGTTCTTTTGAGATTGTGACTCCAGTAACTTTAAAGCCATTTCTGGCAGCATACTCCATGAAACCTCCCCAACCACAACCAACTTCCAATATATGATCCCCATTTTTAAGTTTTAGTTTTTTTAGGATCCTTTCATATTTATTTTCTTGAGCAGATAATAACTCTTCATCAGTACTGTTAAAAATTGCACTCGAGTATGTCATTGAAGAGTCTAGCCATAATTGATAAAATTCGTTCCCAATATCATAATGTGCATGTACATTCTTAAGGCTCCCCTTCCTGGAGTTTCTATTTAAAAAGTGTTTAATCCTAAAGAAAAGTATTTTTAATAATGATCCTTTTATTACTCTCTCTAATTCATTATAATTTTCTATTCCAAACTTAATAAGATTATTGATATTTCCACAATCCCAATAACCTGAAATATACGATTCCCCTAAACCGATATCACCTTTCATAAAAATGTCTTCACAAAATTTCCATTCATTAATACGAATGCTCACATGTTCCCCTTCTTCGATACCAGTGTATTTTAAAAATTTTTCTTCGGGAGTAACAATTGTTACCGACCCTTTCCTAATATTAGACATCATTTCTAGAAAAAGAACCCCCCAATGAGGTAAAATCTGATATAAATCAATTGATCTATTATTCATTTTACTAATATGTTAACTCATTACATGATTTTTCAGGCTTAGAATAAATTTTATTCTTCTTAAAAAATAATTTAACAGCTTGATAGTGTATTAAAGAGATTATTAAAAATGTGTAAAAAGGATGACGGAAAAATATCTTTAGCAAATTTATATCGTTCCAAGGAATTTCTTTCCCTTTTACACCTGTACTGAGTTGTAGTTTATTATCAAAATAATATTTTATACTAACGTTATTATTTTTTGAAAAATCGAATTTATACTCACCTTTGATATCGTAAAATGGTGACACGTGAAATTCTTTTGGAAGAGTACGATTGTGCCAATTATCATTTTTTTTAATGACATAATTATGGGATTCTCCAAATGTGTTATTTACTTCACATATAATCGCAAATAATTTATTTTTATCATAACAGTACCAAAAACATACAGGGTTAAATACGTAGCCGAGAACTCTTGGAACAGTATGCAAAACTAATCTACCTTTGAAATTATTTAAACCTGCCTTGTTGAGAATATCTTTTGCCCAGACTTCCGGTGAAGATCCATCTCTGTACCCATAGTCCTTTTCATAAAATGAAAATAGATTAAATTTATTCACACTAAATAGTAGTGAATTCAGCTCTTTTAGGTTTTCAAGAGAAACTTTTATGTAAAAACCTGAGTAGCTAAATTCATTCTCATTAGGCAAAAATCTTTTATGAAAAATTTTTGCCTTAAACAAAGATCTCATAAAACCTCAATTAAATTTCTATTTTTAGTCGCATTCCCTAATAACTGCTTTATTATTTTTTTTGTACTAAGTATTCCATCTTCATGAAAACCATTTCTCATCCATGCACCTGAGAAGTAGATCCCTTTTCTTCCTTGAATTTTTTTAAACTTATCTTGGGCTAATATCGTTTCAGAAAAAAAAATAGGATGTTGATAACTAATTTTTTTAATAATTTTTTTATTATCAATATTACTGACTGGATTAAGTGTTACAATCACTGATTTTTTAAATGGCAGAGGTTGCAATTTATTAATTAGATAACTTACTGATACAGAGTCATTTCCATCTATTGATTTTGTTGATAGATAATTCCAGGATGCCCAAGCAATTTTTTTCTCTGGTAGAACACTTTCGTCTAAATGTAGAACTGCTTCATTCTTTTGAAATTTAAACTTACTGAGAAGATCTTTAGTTTCAAAATCTACAGATTTAAGCATCTCCAGTGTTTCCGGAGGATGAGAACACATTACACAATAATCGAAATTTTCTATCCTTTGATCAGTAATTAGTTTTACCTTATTATTTTCTGAAATTACTTCTAAAACTGGTTCATTTAAAAACTTCTTATCTATTTCATTTAGAGCCTTGTCGGTATAAGTCTTACAGCCATTTAAGACTGTTTTCCATTGTGGCCTATTAAAGATTTGTAGCAAACCATGGTTCAAGCAAAATCTTAAAAAAGAATATGCGGGAAACTTTAGCATTTCATTTGTAGGAGAGGACCAAATACATCCCCCCATTGGTAGCAGATACCATTTTTTAAAATCTTCAGAGTATCTTTTTTCTGTTAGTATATCTTCCAGTGTTACCTCCAGTTTCCCTCCACACTCATATAAATAGTTTCTAGAATTTTTATTAAAACGAAGTACTTCTTTGAGAAATTTATAAAACCTCATGCTATACAAATTTTTTGCTTGTGCAAAAACCGTTAATAAGTTTGTTCCGGCCCAAGTTATGTCATCAGTTTTTCTCGTGACACTGAAACTCATATCACTTGGGTAAGTTTCAATTTTTAACTCATTAAAGAAGTCTATTAAGTTTGGATATGTTCTATCATTATGTACAAGAAAACCTGTATCAACTGAAAGTCTTAGTCCATCTACTTCTACATCTACAGTATTAGTGTGACCACCAAAATAGCTGTCTGATTCAAAAAGAGAGACATCATAGCCTAGTTTATTTAAATAGTAGGCAGCTGAAGTTCCTGAAATTCCTGAGCCAATAACTGCTACTTTTTTCATTTCTAACTCTATTATTAATCTAATGTTGCAAGCATTTTATCGAACTCTTCAAAACGTTTTACGACCCTAACATTTTCTATGTTCTTAAAATCTGGGAAATTAACTTCACTGCCACCACCGAGTAAAACTTTTACTTTATTATTCAAGTATTTATCCATTGATTTAAGGTATGAAACAATATTCTTTTTGTAATCCCATTGATCTGATGAAGTAACCCCCATCACAACGGTTTTACATTTGAGAGCGTTAACGGCTTCGCTTAAACACATAGCAGGATGTGAAGCACCCAGATAACATGTTGAAACTCCATTTACGTGACAAATAATATCTGCAATCAAAATAGGGAGCTCATGCAGGTTTCCCTCCGGAGTAGCCAAAGCAAACCGATCAATGTTAAGACCTACATTAGATAAATTAATTTGACCGAGCTGATATCTAATAATTGTTGAAATAATGTGTTCCTGCGTTACTGAATACTTCTCTTTAGCAACCATATTTTCTATCGCATGCATAACTGGTAGAACAATTTCAAAAATAAATTCTTTTGCTCCAATATTTATTCGAAGGCGCTGCATCTCTGAGGCAATCAAATCAATATTAAAATTTGCCAAATACCGAAGTAAATTTTTTGTACCAACAGAGGTAAGCATCTTATTTGATTCGAAGGATTTTCTATCGTCTGTTATCAGAAATGAGCGAAGATCTTGCAATGATTGACTCGCTAAACTCGATATGGAGTACCCTTGCTCACGCAAAGAAACTATGAGTTTTGCCTTGACCAAATCATCTTCACTATAAAGTCTTTGTCCTCCTTCAGAACGATCTGGGGAAAATATCTTATATCTCTTTTCCCATGTCCTAATTGTATGAGGCATGACACCACAAACATTTGAAATTACGTTTATCCCGAGTGTATTTTGCATAATATTCTCAAGTTTCCATTTCTTTAATGTTTAACTAATGTTAATATAATATATAAATAATAATTAAACAATATTTATTATAATTATTTAAGTTATAATTGTTCTTCTAAACAAAGGCGAAGATATCCAAAGAATCTTTCTTACTTAGTTGACTTGGAGGGTGTCTGACTGTGAAGAATTAGTGGGGCCGGAGGAAAAGAGAGTACGTTGGCTAGATGACGACGAGCTCAAGAAATTATTCAAAGCACTCAAGAGTTCGCAATCCGAAAGTCTTGAAGATTTGGTTCATTTTAGTTTAAATACTGGGTGCCGAAAATCGGAAGCACTCGGACTTCGGTGGAAGGATGTTGACTTTAAAAATAGTCAGATTATTTTCCGCAATGTAAAAC
>NZNN01000024.1 GCA_002694895.1 Chloroflexota bacterium | reverse complement strand
TAGCAAAAAAAGAGCTAGAAAGTAAATTGACATTTACGATTACGTGAGCATCACTAATTAATTAATGACACCTATCAGCATTTGCAACAATCAACTCCTAGCTCCACCTTGTACTAATACACTATAACAGCAATGGCATTACAATATTTGTTGGTCTGCAAGTATGTATCGTGATTATCTTAATAATTAATGAGCTATCAAAAAACCATAAGATATTTATCTGACCATAGATTATATACATACTTACAGATTGAGTATTATATCAGAATGATAATAAATAATATTTAATCCATTATTGTATTTCTGTGCCATAATTGCCCCAAAGCATATAATAAATATGGTAAAGAAAAAAGAATTAAAATTGATGTCACATTAAATGGGGTTCAATTAATTCTATTCTTATACCACCAGGTGCAGCTATATAACCTATTTTCATCCCACTTGGCACAGTAATCGGCCCTTCTTTATGTACAGCTCCCATATCAACAAGTTTTTTGATATCAGATTCGATATCATCAGTATCAAAACCAAAATGCTCCAACCCATAATGAGCATCATCATCAGCAGGATTCAACTCTTCTCCATCCCTGGCTCCAGATATAAAAATTCTCATACCACCTTCAGCTTTAGTTTCTATGAATCGATCTCCAAAAGTTCTTACTCTATCTGACACTATTTCAACTTTAAAAGCTTTAACAAACCAATCAGCAGTTAATTTTGGATCTTTTGATTTTAAATGAATATGATTTACGATATATGGCATTTTAAACCTCCAAAATAATAACGATTAAATCTAATTTTTCATGGAATTTCTATAGCGATTGCAACTGCCTCGCCACCACCATTGCAAGCTGATGCTATTCCACGTTTACCCTTATTGGCTTTGAGAGCATAAATAAGGGTTATCAAAATCCTCGCTGCACTAGCTCCAATCGGATGTCCCAAAGCACATGCACCGCCATGAATATTTAATTTGTTATGATCTATATCCAAATCTGTCATTGCAGCCATAGTTACACATGCAAATGCTTCATTAATTTCGTATAAATCAACTAAGTCCTTATTCCAATCTAATTTTTTATGTAACTTATCAATGGCTCCTATATTTGCAGTAGTAAACCATTCAGGTTCCTGTGAATGTCTTTTATGGCCACGTATAATTGCCAGAGGCTCTAATCCACGGCTTTCAGCTTCATCAGCAGACATTATAATCAGGGATGCTGCCCCGTCAGAAATCGAAGATGAACTTGCCGCAGTTACAGTACCATTTTTATCAAACGCTGGTCTCATTGATGGAATTTTATCAATATCACATTTTTCAGGTTCTTCATCTTTGGAAATTGTAGTAGTATCTCTTCTCGTTTTTACAACAACAGGTTCAATTTCATCATCAAATAATCCTGACTTTTGCGCTCTTAAAGATCTGTTAACTGATTCAATAGAAAATAAATCCTGATCTTCTCTGGTAAACCCATATTGTTTTGATGTTTGTTCAGCAAAATATCCCATTAAATTTTGATCATAAGGGTTTTGCAGGCCATCATAAAACATATGATCAATAACTTCACCAGATCCCATTCGATATCCTTGTCTGGCATTTGGCATAAGATATGGAGACATCGTCATAGATTCCATACCACCAGCCAAAACTATATTAGCTGTACCTGCCTGTATCATATCGTTTCCTATTAACACACTTTGCAGGCCAGAGCTACATACTTTATTCACAGTTATTGCTCCGGTATCTAAAGATAGACCGGAAGCTATAGAAACTTGCCTTGCCGGTGCCTGGCCTAATCCTGCAGTTAAAACACAACCTATTATAGCTTCATCAATTTCATTTGGATCCATAGATATTTGATCTATAACTGATTTGGTTACCACTGTAGATAATTCAACAGCTGTTGTATTATTAAATACTCCCTGAAAAGAACCTATTGGTGTTCTTTTTGCTGCTACTATTACAATTTCATTATTCATATTATTTTTTAATGATATAAATTCTAGATGCCATTATTATATATCAGAATAAGCAGATTATATGACAAAATCATAATGTATAATTATCCAATGAATTTATTGAAAATACTAAAAGATAATGGATACAGAATTACTGAATCACGAAAATTAATTTGTGATTTATTAGAAAAAAATATTCACTTTCATTTTAGTGCAAAAGAATTAACTTTATTGATAAATAAAAAATCTGAAATAAATATTGACCAAACAACAATATACAGAACATTGGACGCACTTGAAGAATTAGGATTACTTCAGCATTCTCATATACCTCATAAACCTGCAATATATTATTTAAATAATACAGATCAAAATGTTCATTTAATTTGCGAATCCTGTGACAAAATTGTTGATATTTCTGAACAATCAGTTAAATCTATAAATTCTATATTAAAACAGAATTCAAATTTTAATACCATAAATAATAATTTTGTATATATAGGTAAATGTAAGGAATGTTTATAGTTATTGCAAATCATTTGCAATAACTATAAAATAAANCAATANTCCTATATAAAAAATGGCAATATTATTAGANCTTATACCACACTATTTTTTCAATTTGGANTCTCTTCCGGATTCTAAATGGATTACTATGCTNTTACTCGGTNTTGCNATGGGNTTTAGGCATGCAACTGATGCNGATCATGTAGTTGCNGTATCAACTATTGTTTCTGAATCCAAAAACATATGGAAAGGTTTTTGGATTGGAGCTTCTTGGGGTTTAGGGCACAGCATCCCACTATTAATCCTTGGTGTAATTATTCTTAATATAAGAGGATTGATGGATAATTATGAAAGTATTGCCCATTATTTCGAATTTACTGTTGCTTTAATGCTAATAATTTTAGGCATACAAGCAATGATAATTTCTATTAAAAACAAAGATTTAATAAGTCAATATTTTAATAATATATACAAATTTTTAAAATTACCAAAATTCAAAATCCCACATAATCACCCATATGACGATAATGAAAATAAAAAAGAATCAAGATTTGCATTTTCAAAGCCTCAATTTAGACCAAAATCATTTGTGATAGGAATTATTCATAGTCTAGCCGGGAGTAGTGCAGTTATGCTAATTTTACTTCCCTCAATAAATAATTTTTTTAAAGGAATACTTTATATCCTTATGTTTGGATTTGGAACTATTTTATCTATGTCAATCATGACACTTTTATTGTCATTTCCATTTACTATAGGTAGAAAAAATATTAATCTCACCAAAGTATTAAGCGGAGTTGCAGGTATATTAAGTATTACACTAGGACTGTTACTTGGTTCAGATATAATATTTGATACAAAATTTATCTGGTACTAATATTAATTTGCCTTACTTTTTTAATTTCATCAGAGATCACTTTTGCTAGACTGTCAGAATTTTCTTGTGAAATAAGATTTAAAATTGACTTAACTACACTGTTATTAAAATAATGTATGATTAACATTTAACAAATATATTCAAATAAATAAAATTCGTAGTATGAATATAGATTATGATAATTCATCTATTCCAGAATTAATTAATTATTTCAAAAAAGAAGAAATATCTTTATCAAATGTTATTAACAAAAACATAATAGATGTAGAAAATTTAATTAACGACTGCACAAAAAGAATAATTAACCAAAATAATATTTTTCTTTTAGGCGCAGGAACCAGCGGAAGATTAGCCGTAATAGAAGCAGCTGAATTATTACCAACTTATGGGGATTCCACATTTAAAGGAATAATTGCTGGTGGCCTTGAGGCTATGGAAAATTCGGTTGAAAAATCAGAAGATTCTTTAACCGAATCAATCAAAATATTAAATATGAATAATATACATAATGATGATTTGGTAATTGGGATAAGTTCTAGTGGAACTACTCCTTATACAATATCAGCATTAAATTATTGTAAATCAAAAAAAATCCAATCTTGCCTTATATCAAACACAACTAAATCTAAATACGATATAAACATAAATTTAGGAGTTAAAACAGAAAAAATTTTAGACTCTACTAGAATGTTGTCTGGAACTCTGACAAAACAATTATTAAATCTAATTACAACAATTTCAATGATTAAATCAGGGAAAACTTATAAAAACTTTATGATTTCTGTTAAGCCTTTAAATAATAAATTAATTAACAGATCAATAGAAATCATTGCTGAAATTACTAATTTAAATACAAAAAAATCAGAGGAATTATTTTATAAATCTGGTAAGAATATAAAAATTGCTATTGTTTCATATTTAAAAAATATGTCATTTAGCGAATCTCAGGCACTACTTGATAAAAATAAAGGATTTCTAAGTAGGATTATTTAAATTATGAAAAATATCATTGTAATAGGGTTAATGACAGGAACTTCATGCGATGGCATGGATTTATCTTTAGTAAATTGTACAAAAAGTAATGAAAGTATAATTGGTAAAACTATAAAAAATCATTATATAAAATATCCGATTTCACTCACTAAAAAATTATTGAAATTAAACACATCAAATCCAGCAAAAATAGCAAAAATGCATATGGAGCTTGGACGATTCTGGTCAGATAAAATACATAAATGGGTAAAAGAAAACAATTTTAAATATGATTTGATTGGCATACATGGGCAAACAATTTTTCATGATGGTGGTCAATCTACATTACAAATTGGAGAACCTCTTTATATATCAAAAAACCTGAACGTTCCTGTAATTTATAATTTTCGGACAAAAGACATCATTAATAAAGGGCAAGGTGCTCCTTTGATGCCAATTGTAGATAAATGGTTATTTGCAAATGAACCAAAAGATATTATCACTCTTAATATTGGCGGAATATCTAACATAACAATTATCGATAAAAACAAATATGTTCTTGGATTTGATACCGGTCCAGGAATGTCATTACTAGATATATATTGCCTGAAATATCTAAATTTACCTTATGATAATAACGGCTCTTTTTCTTCTAAAGGTAAAATGGATAAAACTATTGTTCATAAATGGATACAAGAACATAATTTTATATTATCTAACCCTCCTAAAAGTACAGGGAAAGAATTATTTGGAGAACAATGGTTAAACAATCATTTCAAATCTCCTAAAAGCACAGATCATGATGATAATCTTGCAAATTTATCTTATTTTACTGCAAAATCAATTGCCTTAAATATTCATAAATTTCATAAAAAAAATAATGGAAATCAAACTCCAATTTATATTTCTGGTGGAGGTATAAAAAACAAATCTATAACAACCAATTTAAATAATTTATTACATAATTATGATATTTGTTCAGTGGCTGATATTGGCATTAATCCTTTATTCAAAGAATCATTTGCTTTTGCTTTATTAGCAGCGTCTAATTTTTTCAATATTAAAATAAATACAAACAATATTACAGGTGCAGACAAGCCATATATTATTGGAGAAATATCAAACTGGAGATAAATTGAGAATATCTAAATTCCTATCCTCAAAGAATATAGGTTCTAGAAAAGATATAGAAAAACTTATTATGGAGAAAAGGATATCGTTAAACGGNNTAATTATAACAACTCCAATAACATTCGTTGATGAAACTGANNTAATATATTTGGATAATAAATTAATAAATACAAAACAAAAANTTGAAATTTTAAAATANTATAAACCAGTTGGATTTATAACTTCTCANAANAAGCAAGATAAGAGACCAATAATATTTGAAAACNTACCTGCTAAATACANAAATTTTAAAACTGCNGGGCGATTAGATTACAACTCTGAAGGNTTNTTAATCCTATCTACNAATGGAGAANTNACAAGAAAATTAGAATTACCAAAAAANAAATTTCAAAGAAAATATGAGGTGACAATTTCAGGAGATTTTAAAAATGAGAATTTAAAAATGATAAGCCTTGGGATAAAAATTAAAAATATATTGTACAAACCATTTAAATATTCTATAAAATCACATACAAAAAACTCAGTAATATTAGAATTAATACTTATAGAAGGCAAAAACAGGGAAATAAGGAAATTAATGGAATATATAAAATTAAAAGTAACAAAACTAAAAAGGATAGAATATGGCCCTTTTAAGTTGAATGAATTAAAACCAGGAGAAATTCATTCTGCAACAAAATCTGAAATATATAACTATTTAAATAATACAGGAATATAAATGATAAATTTATTTAACAAAAAAGAATTACATAAGGGTATAAATTTTCTTGCCTTAAAACATCCGATTATTATAAAGTTAAAAAACAAATATGGGGAACCGAATTTTAATAGAGGAACAACAGGAATTTTTCACTCTCTTATCAGATCTATTATTTCTCAACAAATAAGTACAAAAGCAGCTAGCAGTGTACATACAAAATTTAAAGCCATATTTCCAAAAAAAAATTTTATTGCCCAAGATATACTTAAAGCAAAAGACTCCAAATTAAAACTTGCAGGATTATCTCATCAAAAAATAAAATATATAAAAGCAACTGCTGAATATTTTAAATACACAAATTTTTCAAATGAAGATTTCGAAAAAATGTCTAATCAACAAATCCAAAAAGAACTTATTCAAATTAAAGGAATAGGTCCATGGACAATTGATATGATACTTATATTCACTCTTGGTAGGCCTGATATATTTCCAATAGGAGATCTGGGTGTTAGAAACGGCTTTAAAATACTCTTTAAAACAAATACTACTGAAAAACAAATGATAAGAAAATCTACTCAATGGAAACCATATCGTACTATCATGTCTTGGTATTTATGGAGAGTTGTTGATGGTTCATGGGAAACTATGGATTAATTTTTTTTATAGTTAAAAGTACATCACTGAAGAGCGGGGGTTGACAATAGCTTTTAAATTATAGTATAATAGTTCCACGTCAGCTTTAATCAGCTGGCTTTTTTTTTGGAATTTTTATTCCCTCATACTTTTCATTAACACATTAGCATGTTCCTGCTTTGGAGAAGTTTTCCATTTATTCATAATTTTCCCGTCGTAATTTATCAAATATGTAGCAGGAATAGAAGTATTTCTGAAAAATATTGAAAAATCTCGTCCAATCTTAGTTTCAGTACTTAAAGAATAAATTAATATTTTCTCTTGATTCAAATTAGATTCTAACTTTCTCACGGAAGGTTTCGATTTTACACATTCAGCTCACCAATCTGCATATAAATATATCAATGTATAGGGTGAATTTTGTATGATTTTTTCCCTGTCCATCAATCCGTATTTATCTATTAAATTTAATTCAATCTGTAATACTCTTTTAGAAGCTTTGTTTGAAGCTGATTGTAATAATGATTTTTTCTGACTTTCTGAATACTCAGATAAATTTATAAGATCATGCATCTGAGAATTTGGATTTGGAGCTTTGTCTGAATTTTTATTACCTATATTATCAACATCATTTTTTTCATTTAAAATTACATTAGTGCAAGATACAAATAATAATCCCAATGAAAACATAATCATATAAAAATAAATCTTCATTAACTAACCTTGAAATTTAAAAAAGTTAATATCCAATATTATTATAAACTTAAAGGCTGACAGTTATAACTGTCAGCCTTAATCAAAGGAGGTTTTTATTGAAATATAAAAACATCTTAAAACTAACAAATAATTGTTGAGAAATTATCAAGAAGTATAGTCATTAAAATCGTTTCCCATTCTTTTATTCTGCAATGCTATATACTCACTAATAGAATAATTTGGTTTATGATTATTTATAACCTCATTAATTTGCATATCATCTGGCCAAAGTAAATCTATTATTGTTGTAGCCATAGCTTTAGCTGGGGTAATTACTGATTTTTCATAATCTTTTATAAAGTAATTGTTTCCATGCCCGGTACCTTCTGCTCCTCCGCTACGTGGATGAATAATTGGTAATATCTGACTCAAATCACCCATATCAGTAGAACCTCCTGACTGATCATCGGGATGAAGAACCACATTGTTTTTACCAACAATATTTTCTGCATTATTCAAATAAATATTATTCATATGTTTATTTTGCAACATTGGTAAATTCCCCGCTATAGATCTTATTCTTACTTTTGCTCCCATTGCCATAGCTCCAGCTTTTATAGATCTATCAATTTTTATATTTATTTTATTTACAACATCAATTGTTCTTCCACGAATTCTCCACTCTAACTTAGCAATGGAAGGAATAGAATTTACTGAAGTTCCTCCTGCAGTTAAAATCCCATGAACACGAACCTTATCTTTATCTTCAAAAGACTCGCGTTGTGAATCCATTGCCATCATAGCTATATTTGCTGCTTTCAAAGCATTAATTCCATCTTGTGGAGCTCCTGCAGCATGTGAGGCTAATCCGAAAAATTCAACATATTTAACCAAATGACCTAAAGAAGTGCCACCTACTGCCAAATCTCCATCTGATTGCTTACTGGTAGCATGGCTTAACATAGCTGCATCAATATCATCAAAAGAACCTAATCTTATAAGTTCTTGTTTCCCAGAAATAAATCCTAATTTACCTTCATCAATTAAATTTATCCTAAATTCATTTTCAATTGTTTCTTCCGCGGGAACCGCAAACAAAACAACATTTCCATTTAAAAGTTCATTAGCTTTACTATTAATTAAGCCTAGCCCAACTCCAATCATAGACCCCAATTGACAATTATGTCCGCAAGCATGTACCGCATCAGTTTTTTTATCAGCTAAAGGATGATCTTTAACTATCAATCCATCAAGTTCGCCTATTACAGCAATAGTTGGTCCAGAAGATTTACCTGCTATAGGAGATGACTTTACACCTGTTATTGCATGACCATCAGTAAAATTTAAATTTAGATCTGAAAATATTTTTTTAACTTTTTCTGCAGTCTTAACCTCTCTATATCCAGTTTCCGCATTTTCGGCTATATCCTTAGCAAATCCAATTATTTTATCTTTAGATTTTTCGATTTCTTGAATAACTTTATTTTTCAAATCTGATTTGCTAATAGTCATNATTTCTCCTAATANATNTATAATTATTTTATAAATTTACCAAATTAATATATAATTTCATAGATAATATAGAATAAATAGAAAATCGNTATGCTGAAAAGTCTTTTTAATATTTTTAACACAATTGTATTTNTTAGAATTCCTAAATTTGATATCNAAAGTATTATCAAAGATATNTTAATTGGAACACCTNTAGTTATANTAGCTTTGATATANGCAATATCTATAGCNTCCTAANATTNANGTNCCCAAACTTTTTACTCTAAGAATAAATATTGATCCAATAATCAATAAAATAAATACTANAATTTTTATTATAATAANATTACTTGGAATCCATAAAAATATNGACAACAAACCAAATACCCACATCATAGNAATAGAAAATATTTTTGCTTTTACAGGCATCCCTTNACCGGAATAATAATTTTTAAGGTATATACCTAAAATTTTATTATTAAGAAGCCAATTATATAATTTGTCTGAACTTCTAATATAAAAATAAGACGCAATAATTAAAAAAATAGTGGTTGGCCATCCCGGAACAAAAATTCCTANGACACCCATACCAACAGAAATACTTCCAAGTAAAACCCATAATAATCTTATGGATTTATTTTTATTAATTTTGGGCATTTAAAATACAATGATAAATAAATACAAAAAAACCCTATCTGAATTTCAAATCATTGTCAAAATATTTTTATATAATTCAATTAAAATATAAATCAATTTGCAGATATNACATTTAATATTTCTTCTGCGTGTCCATTAGGTTCTACAGGATTCCATATTTTTTTAATAATTCCAGATTCGTCTATTAAAAATGTTATACGGGTAATCCCTTTTACAGTATGGCCATGTACAATTTTATCTACTAAAACATCATAATTCGCACACATATTTTTATTAACATCTGCTAATAAAGGAAAAGGTAAACTAAATTTATCTGTAAAATTTTTATGTGATTCAATATCATCTGCACTCACACCTAAAACAACAACATTTTTTTCTTTAAATATTGAATAATTATCTCTTATCTCACAAGCTTCAATTGTACAACCCGGAGTGTCATCTTTAGGATAAAAATATATTACGATTTTCTTTCCTANGAATTCATTTAAAGTAACTATATTACCTGTTGTATCTTGGAGATTAAAATCAGGGGCTTTATCACCTTCTCGTAAATTCATGTAAATTTCCTTTGAAATAAATCAATATATAACATTGTAAACTATACAATTATNTAAAGAAAATTTGTTAAATAATAATTTAATATTTTGATATTGTAATTCGTATGATAAATAANTTCTTTTCTTGCAATATTAATCNCATTGTGAAAAAATTAATTTAATTATAATTTAGGTGATTNAAATAATAAATTTCATTACAAATTTTTCAAGTTCCAAAAATGGAAAATGGATAACTTTAGTATCTTGGATTATNTTTGCTNGNTTNATTATTCNATTTGCACCACAATTAAATCAAAGCACTAATCAAACTGATTTCCTACCTGAAAGCGCTGAATCAACAAAAGCTGCTCAATTAGTTGAAGAAAGATTTAGCACAGTCTCAACAGATATCCCTANTATCATAGTTGCTCAAACAAAAAATATGCAGAAATTCTCTGATAATGAAAGACAAANCCTAAAAAAATTAGAAGAAAAAATAAAATTATCTAAAGATATTCCTATTAAAAACATTATTTCTGTATTTAGTTTACCTGAAGCAAAAGANGAATTTGAATCTCCNTCAGAAAATACCATGACCATGATTGTAAATCTTTCACTAGAATCATTTAACGATTTTGAAACCATTCCTGATGANGTNAAAAAACTAAGNGATTTAGTATCAAATGAAACAAAATCAAACAATAATTTAACTGTTCTGGTTGGTGGNCCTGGAGGATTGTTTGCTGATTTCATTCAAGTATTCCAATCAATAGATAGATTGTTATTAATAGTAACTATTGTATTGGTTTTCACTATATTATTAATAATTTACAGATCTCCNATAACTGCAATACTCCCACTTTTAATTGTTGCCTCTATCTTTCTTGTTGCACAAGGGATTATTGCNTTTATTGATCAAGAAACAGGTGACTTTNTAAAAGTGAATGGACAATCAACTGGAATAATGACAGTAGTACTATTTGGTTCAGGAACTGATTATTTTCTTTTTATATCTTCTAGATTTAAAGAAGAATTAAGCAATACGAAAGATAAGCATGAGGCAATGAAGAAAACAATGCAAGGAGTAGGGGGTGCTGTTACATCAGCTGCCTTAACAATAATTGTTGCTTCATCCATTTTACTTTTATGTATCCTTAAATCATATCAATCACTTGGCCCTGTAATTGGAATAGCTATATTCTTGATGTTAATTGCATCTATAACACTTATCCCATCAATGCTTTGTATATTAGGTAGATTTTCTTTTTGGCCAGTTAATCTTATCCCTAAAAATCAAAATAAAAATAAAGGTGTATACACCAAAATAGCAAAACTTGTAATTAACAAACCTTTAACAACTTTAATTATTACCGGTAGTATATTACTAGCGATGTTTACAGGACTTATAGGAGCAAAGCCAACATTTGATCAACTTGCAAGTTTACCTAACAATGCTGACTCAGTAAAAAGTTTTGAATTACTAAGAGATGGATTTAATCCAGGNGAATTAGCACCAGTTGAAGTTTATGTAGATTTCAAATCACCAGAAGCTGTTTTTAAAAAAGAAAATCTTGATAAAATAGATATATTAACTAATATACTTGCATCATCTGAAGGTATAATCAGAATCTCAAGTCCAACCAGGCCTTTTGGAATAGATTCGCCTTTAGGNGGGNCTGATAAGATTATAAAATATTTATCTTCAAATGATCCTTCTTCATTCAATATAAAATCAAAAGTGAATAGCTATACTTCTCCTGACAAATCCATATCAAAATTTGAACTTATTTTAAATGAAAACCCATATGATGAGAAAGGTATGGATTTAATTCCCGGTATAAGAAATCATATCAAAAATCAAGGACCAAATTCAGGNATAGATTTATCTACAATATATGTAGGAGGTGAAACTGCAGTTCAATATGATACCAGGGAAGCTATAAATAGAGATCAGTTAATAGTTCTACCTATAATACTTCTAGCAATTGGCTTAATATTAATGATTTTACTTAGATCTCTTATAGCACCTATATATNTATGTGCAACTATAATNTTTACATACTTTTCTACAATAGGAATATCATTATTAGTATTTAAATTTATTTTTAATCAACCNTTTTANACAAGTAGTCTCCCATTCTTCTTGTTTGTATTCTTAAATGCACTAGGAGTNGATTACAATATTTATTTAATGAGCAGAATTANAGAAGAAGCAAAAACAAAAAGTATAAGTAAAGCTACACAAATTGCAGTAGCCAAAACAGGTGGCGTTATTACTTCAGCAGGNATTATCCTTGCAGGCACCTTTTCAGCACTAATGGTACTTCCCTTAACTGATTTATTTCAACTTGGATTTGCAGTAGCAANAGGTGTAATAATAGACACTTTTATAACAAGAACTCTACTTGTGCCAGCTATAGTTAAATTACTTGGTAAATACAATTGGTGGCCTAATAAAATCATACCTTCAAACAAGTAATTATCTAGAAAACATTCCTCTCAAAGAAATAACCATCAATCCGATGATGATGATAATCCCAGATATTATCTGATATATTTCTAAAACCTCATTTAAAATGATATANCCAAAAATTGANCCTGTNACAGGAACTAATAANCCATAAGGGGTAATTTGAATAGATTTATATTTATTTAACAAATACTGCCACATAGTAAAACCTATAACAGTAGANATATAAGCTGTATAAAATATTGATAAGAAAACCTTAATTTCTATATTACGAAAATCTATTTTCAATAGTAAATCATATTCTAATATAAATGAAATAATAAATAATAATATNGCTGCCAATGGAGAAATCCATATTAAAAATGAAACCATATTTATATTGCCAAGATTTTTTAATTGAATATTAGCAACACCCCACGAAATAGCAGCAGNGAGTATAATTAATATTGCTTCTANCTTAAAATCACCATCATTATAAGTTAATAAAATAATTACTCCTAACATTCCTATAATCAAACCAATAATTTCATTTAAACTAGGCTTTTCTTTAATTAAAAATGCAGACATAATTACGGTAAAAAATGATTGAGTTTGTAATATCACAGCACTTAAACCAGCTGATAATCCGGTACT
Source organism: Chloroflexota bacterium (assembly GCA_002694895.1). GTDB lineage: Bacteria > Chloroflexota > Dehalococcoidia > Lucifugimonadales. Next base: position 26,619 of record NZNN01000024.1, on the reverse strand, counting down.
CATACCATAATATAAAAGGCTGTATTGTAATACTCCTAATGTAATAGGTATAGAAAAAAATTGTTTATTGCTTACTTTTGGTTTTGGTACAAAAAATATCCATGGAAATGATATTAAAAAAAATCTCAATCCTGCCAAAAAGATTGGAGGCAAAGATAATACTACAATCTTAAGAGTAACAAAATTCAAGCCCCATAAAACAACTATGCTAAATGCCATTACGACATGTTTTGTACTCAAAGCTAACCTTTAAATCATTAAGTGATAATTTTATAAGGTTTAGATTTGCTTAAACCAGGAATAGTTTTTAATCGTATAAATCTTCTATTCTTTGATCTTTTATATGAATCTTCGGAACTTTGTCTATTTTTACAAGTGTATGAGCAAAATAATTTTCTTTTATTATCGGTTGAAAAAAGATTCTTACATCTTCCACATAATTTATAAATACATCCTCTTATCATAGATTTACTAATTAAATTCCAATAAAAATTAAGTAAACTAGTATTTTTATTGGCAAATTCAAGATGATTAGAATCAATTTTAAACTCGAAATCAGTAGATGGCAAAGAATGTTCATTATTATTTAAAACATCTTGTATATAAAAAGATAAGGTTTTATTTAATAAATTTTTATCTTCAAANTTAGATATANAATCCATAAAAAATGCCTGTTTAAATTTACCTTTTGGAATAATAGANAACAATTCATTTGTCTTTGAAAGNTGTTNTAATANTTTTTGTACTAAATCNAAAGATCGNTTTGATTGCCTTTGCAAATAATCATAAAATATNAAAACNGACCANATNATTCTCAATTCATTAAATAAAAACAAAAAATTAACATCTGATTTAATTAAAACACCGTTTGATGCCATAAATTCACAAATCGATTTAATGAAAATTTCTTTTTTAAATTCATCTATTTGTTCAAAAAAGGATAAATTATAAATATTTAAAAAATGAATTAATGAATTTTCTTTAAAATTATCATAATACTCAAATTGNTTATTTACATGAATTACTGATTCCAATGAATTGAAATTATTATAATCAATATAAAAATACTCAGAAGAATCCAGTTCATGTTTATCTAATGAATAAAAATTTAAATTTTTCTTTATATTAAGCAAAATTATCTTATTTATATCTAATAAATTACATTCAAAAACAATAAACNTCTAAATACAATAAGATTTGAGGCTTTAGTTTAAATTTTTACTTCAAGCAATATACAAATAAATTACCCTTTTTCTTTAAATTTTTCTTTTAAATCTGAAAGTTTAATCAAAGCTTCTAAAGGAGTTATATTATCCATGTCAATATCATTAAATATATTNCTTATTTCATCATAATTATTTTCATGTAAATTAAGAGGGAGCTGAGTTGATACATTAGTATAATTCAAATCTAATGGATTCGATTTTTCTTCTAAAGCAGATAATAACAATTTAGATTTACTGATTACCTCATCNGGCATNCCAGCTAAAGAAGCGACATAAATACCATAACTTCTNGCAGATATTCCTTTTGAAATATGGTGTAAAAATACAACACTNTCTTNATCTTCTAAAACTTTTACATGATAATTTTTTAATCTATTAAGTCGNGATTCTAAAGTTGTCATTTCAAAAAAATGAGTGGCAAATAAAGTTCTTGCACCAATTGAAGATTCCTCATGTATATATTCAGCTACTGACATTGCTATTGCCAATCCATCNTATGTACTTGTGCCTCTACCAATTTCGTCTAAAATTATTAAAGANTTATTTGTTGCTTCATTTAATATAATTGCAGTTTCAGTCATTTCAGTCATAAAGGTTGATCTGCCAGCTGAAAGATCATCTTCTAGTCCTACTCGTGTAAATATTCTGTCAACTAAACCTATCTCAGCATTTTCAGCAGGTACATAAGATCCTATTTGAGCTAATAAAACAATAATACCAACCTGTCTTATAAAAGTAGATTTACCAGACATATTTGGACCGGTTAATAATATTATTTGATGATCAATATTATTTAAACAAACATCATTAGGTACAAATTTACCTGTTTCTATTAGTTCTTCAACCATAGGATGTCGTGATTTTTGAATTTTCAAATTTAAAGATTCATTAATTTTTGGCTTAACATACCCATTTCTTCTAGCGATTAAAGACAATGAAGAATAAACATCTAATTCAGATATAATATTTGCTAATAAAGAAATTTCATTAACCTTTAAAATAATATTATTACAAATATCTTGAAATATTTTTTTTTCTAACTCATCTATTCTTTCAACAGATAAAATAATATCAGTTTCTAAATTTTTCAATTCTTCAGTAAAAAATCTTTCTGCATTCACCAAAGTTTGTTTCCTAATATAATAATCCGGAACTTGTTCCAATTGAGATTTAGTGACTTCAATATAATAACCAAAGATTTTGTTATACCTAACTCTTAAATTTTTTATTTGTGTTTTTTTTCTTTCATTTAGCTCCATCTGAGCTAATATATTTTTTGATGTAGCTAACGATTGCCTGTATTTATCCAAATCTTCAGATAAACCTTTTTTAATTAATAAACCATCACCTAATTTTCCATCATATTGTTTTTCAAAAGAGTTATTTACAAGGTCGCAAATATATTTTATTTCATGCGAATTAATAAATAATTTTTTGAATTTATTTGGTATAAAATTAGATTTTAAATACTCAAATACATTTAGAGCTATATCTAAACTTTGAGATAATGTTAAAACTTCCCTGGGGCCTGCTCTATAATTAACTAATTTACTAAGTAATCTTTCTATATCAAATATATTTTCAAGTTTTTCTGCAAGCTTAGAAGATATATTTTCATTATCATAAAACCAAGAAATGATTTCTTGTCTAAATTTTATTTTTTTAATATTTATTAATGGTTGCCCTAAATAATTTTTTAATAATCTTGCACCCATAGAAGTTTTTGTAATATTGAGTGTATTAAACAATGAAAAAGAACTATTTAAGATATTTTTATCTGGAAATAATCCTAGGTTTTTTCTTGTTTGTGGATCAAGAAACATATATTCAGAAGTTTTGTAATATTCAACATTATCGAAATTTATAGTATTAAATAGCATGTTACGATACAAATAATTTGTTAAACCAATAAATGCTTTAGTTTCAACTAAATTATTATTAAACCATTCGTTTCTTTCAATTATTGAAACATTATTATATTCTGAACGATCAAAAACCCAATTGTTAAAATCAGAACTGTCCAAAAATTCATTTTTACCATAATATTCTGAATTAATTTTCTGGGATTTTAATGACAATAACTCTGATGGCCTTATCCTCGCTAATTCAGAATCAAGTGATTGAGTATCAATTCGAGTAACTTTTATTTCACCTGTAGAAACATCAATATAAGATATTCCTGTATTATTTTTTTCAGTAAAAATTGACATTAAATAATTATTTGAATTATTATCTAATAAATAATCTTCAAAAATTGTACCTGGACTTACTACTCTAACGACTTTTCTGTCAATAATCCCTTGAGAATTAGGCTCTAAACCAATTTGCTCACAAATCGCTATTCTAAAACCTCTTTCAACCAAAATTGGTAAATGATTATCGAGTGAATGAAAAGGTATCCCTGCAAGTAAATGCACTTGGCTTTTCCCAAATTCTTTCTTAGTTAAAGTAATTTGTAATTCTGAAGATAAAATTTCCGCATCATTATCAAAAGCTTCGTAAAAATCTCCCATTCTATATAATAAAATCGAATCAATATAATCCTCTTTTATACTTAAATATTGTTTCCAAGCAGGTGTTAAATTTTTACCCATAAAAATTTGATTACTTCCAAAATCTTTCTTCGAGAACCTTAAAGCCCTTATTCTGACCTAATTTTTCTTTTATATCAATTATCATATCTGGATTTCCGCAAGCATATACAATCGTATTATCTATATTCAATTGTTTTTGATTTATATAATTTTCTGCTATGATATTTACCCTTCCTGTCTTACCATTCCATTCTTCATTCCTAGTATCTTTTGGCCTACTTATAGTTGGTTGATAAGTAACAAAATCAGGATAATCTTTAGATATGGTCATTAATTCTTCCAAATATCCAAATTCATCCATATAACTTGATCCTTGTAATATGTGAAACTTCATATTTGAAGAATTATTGTTTAAGAAATATCTAACATAACTCACATATGGAACAATCCCAGTAACAGTACAAATAAGTAAATAATTATTGTAATTAGTATCTTTAATCTGGAAAATACCTTTGGCCTTTGGTCTTAAAGTTAGTTTGTCCCCTATTTTCATTTTCCAGATAATTGGAGATAATTCTCCATGTTCTACTAATTCAACAAATAATTCTAAAAAATTTTCATCAGGAGAGGAAGCAATAGAATATGCTCTTTCAATTCCATCTACACCGATAGTGCAATATTGACCTGGTTTAAACAAATAATTTTCAGGTTTTGAAATCCAAAGTTTAAGCATCAAATCACTTAAATCTAATCTTTGAATAATTTTTGATTCTAATAAATTTTTATTTGTTTGATTGACCACAATGAAAAATATAAAAATAATAAAAAGGGATAATATTAAATTTTTTCAACATCAACAGGAATAACTTCTAATTCAGGAACTCGATAATATTTTAAATCGGATTTACTAATATCAAGATTTTTAATCATATTTCCAAACAAAGTCGTAATATTTAAAACATGTTTTATTTGACCATTCGTTTTCACAATACACTGAAATAATTCTTGGCCATTTGATAATAAATTTAATTTATCATTCTGTTTAATATTATGTTCGATAGCATCTTCAGGATGAATAGATAATTCGAAAATTTCTGAATTTGCATTAGTACCGTTAACATTGGAATTAAGTACAAATTGGGACTTATTTAAAACACGCCCTTTCGCCAAATAAAATCCATTTTTAGTAATATTGTCCGATCGATGAATAAAAGAAAAATTAAATTTATTATTTTCTGTATTTGCTATATTGTTCCAATATAAAACATTTTTATTATTAGGATTATTTGGATTATAAGGCCATGTAATATTACTTTGTGATTCCAATAACTTATATGAAAATTTATCATAAATAGATATATTGTTTACTATATCATCAAATATATTTTCTGAATTATTGTACGCAAAGACATTTCTGTTCATTTTTTTTGCAAGCATTTGAATTATTTTCCATGGCTGGATCTGCTCATTATTAGGTACCATCCCAGGTTTTACCAATTGTATTCTTCTTTCTATGTTTGTTTTTGTACCTTCTGATTCTGAAAACGAAGTGGAAGGAAAAATAAAAGAACTAAATTGTTCTCGAAATTCAGATATTAAAGATTGATGAGAAATTACTTTAATAGAATCTGAAACTGAATCTATAGCTTCAAATAATTTATCATTATAAGATTCATAAAAGTCTCCAATTAAATGTAATACTTCAATCTGATTATTACTGATCAAATCAATTAATTTATCAATAGACAAATCTCTATTATCATTTTTATATATATTATTTTCAGAGTTATATACTGTNGTAACTCCTANATCAACCGCACCTTGAGCATTAGANCCNCTGTACAGNGGNAACAGTCCNCCATNTTCATTACCTACATTTCCNGTTATAAGGCTCAAATTAACCAAAGATTCAACTAATAAATCAATATTATTNTTATCNATNGTTTCATTTGAATATATTGTTGCCAAAGGACCTTTTGTTAATATGNTTACAGCTNCATTTATATCTTGAATGCTNACACCAGTTAAANTTGATATCTTCTNTAAATCAAATTTCCATACTGATTGTCTAAATTCTGAATAATTATTACAAAATTTATCTATATAATTTTTGTTTTCAAGTGATTGATCTATAATAGATCTTATTAATCCACCAATTAAATCTACTTCAGTTCCCGGATAAGGTTTTAACCAAAGTTTTGCATATTTAGTTAATTCTGTCTCTCTTTGGTCAATCACTACCATTTCAGATAAACCAGAATCTATAGCTTGTTTAATAGGTAAAGTTAAAACATTATGATTTTCAGTTGCATTAGCAGACACTACTAAAAACGACTTTGCATTCTTTAACCCTAGTATTGGATTAGTAGCAGCTGAATGACCTAACATTTCTACNAACTTATATCTCAAAGAACTATCNATNTCNGCGTTACTTATCACATTATTAGTACCAATAACTTCTTTTGCAAATTTATTAGCAACATATATATCTTCATTAGTAAGATTGCTATCTATAATCATCGCATAATTATTGGGATTAACTTCTTGTAAAATTTCTGTAACTGAATCGATATTTTCTGACAAAGTTGTTTCAACTAATATTTCTTCTCTTCTAACCATTGGAGATTTAATTCTAGATTTTGAATTAACATNNTCAAAACCAAATTTCCCTTTAAAACATGTTTGCCCTCTATTAGCCGGAGACTGAAGATTACTACCAATTCTAATCAGTTTGTTTCTAACATTAGTTTCTAAATCAAAAGTACAACCAATAGGACAATAATTACAAACTGAAGTAGTCTTTGTTTCAGCTTTTTCCCATTTGTAGTCTTTTTCGACTATTGCCCCAGTAGGNCAAACATCTANACACGCNCCACAAAATTCACAGCCTGCATCAATNAAGCTATCTCCCATAGAAGTACCNATTATAACTTTACCTGCACGCTCTTTTAAAGTTAAAACATTATCTACCCTAACTTCAGAACATACCCTGATACATCTAGCACACACAATACAAAGATTCATATCCATATCCCATAAAGGGTCATCATTCTGTACATGTTCGCCGCGATAATTGTAAGTTAACGGACTATCCATGTCCATGTCTAAACTTCTTACAGTATCCTTCAATTCACATCTTTCATTTTTAGGACATGTTATACATCTATCATTTACGGAAACATGTCTTAAGCAAATGTCGCTTGGACCACATAGATCAATTCTATGACATGTTAAACATCCATGNGGATGTTCGGTAAGCAATAATTCCATCATACCTTTTCTTAAATCAACTATTTCATCAGTCTGCGTATTAACCTTCATACCTTCCGCAACAGGAGTAGTGCATGAAGCAGGTGTTCCTCTTCCACCNTCTACATCAACAACGCACATTCTGCATGCTCCATAGGATTCCATTCCNGGGTAATAACACAAATAAGGTATATATATATCTGAATCCATAGCAGCTTGGAGTATATTTGTATCTTTATCTACTCTCACTTTCTTGCCATCAATGACAATNTTTATTTTATTATCCTTATTATCCTTTCTAGCCATTTAATTCTCCTTTATAGTTTGCCAAGAATTTGGCCTGGTATTTTCAGGAAAAACTATTTGTCTTTCATTGCAGCTACCTGTAGGACAATTACCATCCATACAGCTTTCAAAATCACTTTGAAAATGTTTCAAAGCAGAACTTATTGGATTGTAACCCAATTGCCCATGCCCACAAAGAGATCCTGCTTGCATATTCTTTCCTATTTTATTCATTAAATCAAGATCATTTAAATTTCCTTTCCCTTTTGAAATTTTTTCCACTATTTCCAAAAGATGTGTCATTCCCAATCTGCAAGGAAAACATTTTCCACAAGATTCATATTGGCAAAATGCAACAAGTGATTTTGTCAAATCAACAGCGCAGGTACGATCATCAACTATTATTATTCCACCAGATCCAAGAATCGCTCCAGCTTTTGCCATTTCATCAAAATCTATTTTTACTTTCAAACTATCTGCCCCAAGCACGCCTCCTAAAGGACCACCTGTTTGTAACATTTTTAGTTTCCTCCCATCAGGAATTCCCCCNCCTATTTTCTCAACTACATCTTTAATTGAAATCCCCATTTCTACTTCATACATTCCTGGATTCAATACATCNCCTGACAAGCATACTATAGCAGTTCCCGAGCTACTTTCAGTACCTATTGATTTAAACCATTCGCTACCATTTCGAATAATTTCAGAAACATATGCCAATGATTTCACATTATTAATTGTGCTAGGTTTACCCCACACACCATATGCTGCAGGAAAAGGAGGTCTAGATCTTGGCCTAGCACTCTTCCCTTCTATAGATTCCATCAAAGCTGTTTCTTCGCCAGCAACATATGAGTCCCCAGTTAAAGAAACTTCAATGTCAAATGAAAAATCTGATCCAAAAATATTTTTACCTAACAGACCATTGTCATACNNTTGATTTATAGCTTCTTTNGTTCTATCAATAGGGCCATCATGCCCATGNCTGATAAATACATAGCCATTTGTTGATTTAGTTGCATATCCTGCAATTGCCATACCTTCAAGCAAAGTATAAGGATCACTTTCTAATATACCTTTATCATTGTAAGCACCTGGGTCACCTTCTTCACAGTTACATAATATATATTTAACTCCCTTAGAATTTGACATAAAACTCCATTTTAGACCTGTGGGAAAAGCAGCTCCACCCCTACCTCTTAAACCAGAATTTTTAACTTCGGAAATCACTTCATCAGAAGACATTTTGGTAACAGCTTTATGTAATCCTTCAAATCCTCCATTAGCAATATACTGAAAAATATCGTTAAACGCTATATTACCTGAATTTCTTAAAGCTATTCTATTTTGAAGATTAATTCCTGGTAAATCATCTATTTTTTTTATTCCGTCAATAGATCTTTCACCTAATGATCCTAATAAATTATCAGTTAATANTTCACCTTTTTTAATATAACTATCTAAAATTTTCACAACATTATCTTTCGTAACATTTCCCCAAAAAATTCTAGGNTGTCCTTTATAAAGAATATCAATNATTGGNCCAGCATAACAAATTCCATGACANCCTACAGTATCAATGTTTATANGNATTTTATTTTTCTCAATNTAATTANNAATCTCTGAAACAATTTCTTCAGATTCTAATGATGTTCCACAACACATTGCACTACTTATCCTAATCCAAGGCTTAGCACCAGTTGTTAAGTCAAGCCAACGTTTATCACTATCTCTTTTTAATGATTCAAAACTCATTTTAATTTATCCAACATTTNTAATAATTTCAAAGAATTCATTTTGCCACTTAATTTATGATTAATGCTTACCATAGGAGCTTGTGGGCAGGCTCCTAAACAAGTATTGAATTTTAATGTAAATTTACCATCACTAGTATCTCCTTGATTTTTTAGTTTAAATTTTTCTAATACTGAAGATTGTAATTTTGATGCACCATTTACATGGCAACTAGGTCCCCAACAAATTTCTAGAGTATGCTTTCCAGGAGGGTCAAATCTGAAATTTAAATAATAAGAAGCAACTCCCCAAACATCATTAGTTGTAACATTCATGAAATCTGCAACAACATTAATTGCATTTTTTGGTAAAAAACCAATACCATCCTGTACGCTAAGCAATGAAGACAAAATAGTAACAGTGGTATGATCCTGATTTTCAAGAATATTTAAAATATGCTCATTATTTATATTTTTCAAAGCAGACAATTATGTGAAAATTTGCTCAACAAATTAATAATCAATGTATGAGATGATATCATAGAAATTTTATTTCTTCACTNTTCTTAAGTAATAAGTTAACAAACTAACAATAAAATATAGTTATTAATGTTACAAATAGAAATATATTAAAAAAAAATAAATCGCAATTATTTATATTTCAACTATTTTTGGTATACTGTATGTCTCTTTATTCTTTGAAATACAGGTAAAATTTTATGAATAACACAAAAGTAATTCAATCACCAAAAGAATTTTGGAAAGCTTCCAGAAATAACGAATATCTTAAATCAACATCAGGAGTAGCTCCCGGCTACGTACAAACTAATTTAGCTGTTTTACCTAAAGAATACGCATTTGATTTTTTATTATTTTGTCAAAGAAACCCCAAACCATGTCCTTTATTAGAAGTTATGGAACCAGGCCAACCNGAACCTAAAATACTTGCNAAAGGAGCAGATATTAGAACTGATATTCCTTATTACANAATATACAAAAATGGTGAATTAACAGAAGAAACCAAAAATATTACTGAATATTGGTCTGATGATTTGGTATCTTTCCTTTTAGGATGCAGTTTTACTTTTGAAACAGCTATGCTAAATGCAAATATTCCTTTAAGGCATTTAGAACAAGATACTATAGTCCCAATGTATATAACTAATATACAGACTACCCCTGCAGGTATTTTCAGTGGTCCTATGGTTGTATCTATGAGGCCAATTCATAAAGACAATCTAGTTAGAGCGGTACAAGTTACTAGTCGATTTCCAGCAACACATGGAGCTCCAATTCATATAGGAGACCCAAAGGAAATTGGNATAGAGAATATAAATTTACCAGATTTTGGAGAAAACGCAGAGATAAAAGAAAATGAAATCCCTGTATTTTGGGCATGCGGTGTAACGCCTCAAGTAGTTGCATTAAAATCAAAACCTTCAATAATGATCACTCATTCACCTGGATATATGTTTATCACCAATGAAAGAGATGAATCAATAGCAGTTTTATAAATTTATTTGGAATCATTATGGAAACAATTAAAGAAATTATTAGTGATCATGATGGAAGAGGAATTTCATTACTCCTACCGCATGTTTCTGATACTGTATGCGAAGATGCAGCAGAATTAATATTAAATAATAAAAATAAAGTAGCTATACTCACAGGGTTTTATATCATATCAGCAGGCGCAACAGAAACTGATGGCCCAATAGGTGCAATTGCAATAGGAAATGCACTAAAAAAANTAAATTATGATGTCACCTACATCACAGATCAGTTTTCAATAGANCCAATTGAGCCTATTTTAAATTCAGATGATAAATTTGAATTNTTTCCATTAACAAATATAGAAGAAAGTAAAAAATATGCAAAAAATTTACTTGATCGTATTAATCCAAATCTAATCATATCAATTGAAAGATGTGGGATAAATAATAACNGGGACTATCTAAATAGTGCTGGAAAAAAAATACATGAATATAATGCTAAAACTGATTATTTATTTGATCATAATATTCCTAGCATAGGTATAGGTGATGGAGGGAATGAAATTGGCATGGGAAATCTAACAGAAATAATNAAAAAATCAGATTCATTGTCTAATCCTCCCTGTATTACTGAAACTGATATTTTGATACCTACAAGTGTATCTAATTGGGGAGGTTATGGTCTTGTAGCAGGCTTATCAAAATTATCTGGAAAAAATTTATTGCCATCCACCGAAGAAGACGAACAACTTATTAAAAATTTTGTTGACGCAGGAGCAGTAGATGGCATTACTGCGGCACAAGTATATAAAGTAGATAGTTTNGAACTAGATGTAAATAGTTCGATTATAAATCGTTTACATAAAGTAATTTAATAAGTCCCGACCAACTTAGAATACACTAATAATCTTGAATGATATAAAAAACTAGGAACGCAAGTTACTAAAATAGCTTCCGGAATATCTGATTTCAAATCCAAATATAATTCTTCCTTAGGAATCACTTCAGTTTTATATATTTGATATACATAAGTTTTCTTGTCAGTTGATATATGTACAAATAAAGATGGGTTCTGCTTTAATAATTCTGGTATTTTAGGTAGCATATGAAAAACATTCCCTTCTTTCCTGATAAAACTTTCTAAATGTCCAAAATACCATGACTTTCCAATCCCCCCCGGATTCACGCTTTCTGGTATATGCCCAACAATGTTTTTTGGGGTTTCATAAGAAGCCGAAGACCCCAAATCAATAATTTCTAGATCCGAAACTTTTGAATTTAACCCAATCTCAGAAATAACAATCTTGGTTGGGATTGCAGTTTTAGGTAAATTAATAAAAGGTTTTTTATACAATTTAAAATTATCAGGTAATTCCTCATATAAATCTACTTCATCAAAATCTTCACCTTCAATCAAATCATTATCATTATCATTTAAAATTTCTTTTGAAGATTTTGCCTTTATTTTATTTTCAGATTCAGGGACAGAATGCTTGTTGTCACTAATAATTTTATAAGTATTTGAATCAGAAGTTTTTAGCTCAATTTGTAAATTCAAATCCTCTAATTCTTCATCTTTAAATAAAATTAAACNTATTAAAGATAAAGATACAATCAAACAAAGAACACCTATAATTTCAAATATACGGTATCTAAGTATTGAATGTATAATTTTCAATATAATATTTTTTTATCTAACCCTTGGTGAATACGATTCTCCACTAGCAATTGGTTCATCAAGATAGACATCACCATTCCTAATTTTAAGATTATAACCACANCCAGGNACATTACAAACCCACGCCTTNTAATGTATTGCTGCTCCATGATTACCAAAATCTGACAACGGCAATAATTGCCCTTTATTACATTTCATACAATTGGGGAACTGATATGTTTCAGCCACTTTACTATCCTCCACTCAAATTTATATCATTAATTAAATAATATTATATTCTAAATATTTATAATTACCAACNAAATAATTGTTTTGCATTATTATAAAAAATATTATTTAAATTATTTGTATCTAAATCAGATTTCTTAATATTATCTACAGCTCTATATAAATTTATTAAACCATAGTCGCTTCCAAATAAAATTTTATTATCACCTAATATTTGTTTAAAAATTTTAACTATTGAAGAATCGTATAAAAAATCTATTGCAGCAGTATCAAAATATACATTATTTAATTCTTTACTTACCTCAGGCATCAAAAAATAAATCGGCAATCCNCCTCCTAAATGTGCAAATATTATTTTTAATTCCGGATATTGTAACGCAAAGGAATATAAAATAGAGGGATACATTTTCCCTTTGCCATTATATATATGACCCACAGGTTCCGATGAATGTACTGAAAATATCATTTTATTTTCAACCATATAATCAACTATTGGNNTCATCAAATTAAAATCTAATAAATTAAAACCTTGAATATCAGGATGTAATTCACCAATACCTGAAATTCCTAGTTTTTTAATTCTTTTTAATTCATCTACACTTTTACCCTCACCCCAAGCTGGGTTAATTGATCCCAAAGTTTTTACCTGACTATATTTATGAGATAATTCAATCAAGAAATCATTTGTATATTTTGTTAATTCATAATCTGTATAACCAATACTTTGAATAACAATTTTGAGATTTGAATTATCATCCAATATCATTTTAAGATCATCTTCGGTACAAATTTGANCATTGTCATTTGCATATAATTGATTAAAATTAGCATCAATTTTACAATACTTTATTCTGTTGCTTTTCATATCATCAGGAAAAAAATGTGTATGTACATCAATTAAATTCATAGTAATATATCTTGAAAATAATTTATAAAATAATATTATTAATATTTAAACTATACTTTAAATGCTTTTATAGAAGCTAGAGGAAAAAAGATATGAATATTTATGATGAAATAGGTGTAAAAAAAATTATAAACACATTGGGAAATTCAACAGTTCTTGGAGGAAACACCCCTTCAGGTGAAGTAAAAGAAGCTATTGAATCTGCATCAAATAATTATGTAAGTATGCAAGAATTAACAGACACATGTCGTAAATTAGTTGCAGATTTAATTGGAAGTGAATCTGCATTAATCACTCCTGGGGCAGCTTCTGCTCTAACATTAGCAACTGCTGGTGCTATGACCGGAACTGACAGAACTCTCATAGAACAAATTCCTGATACAACAGGAATGAAAAATGAAGTAATTATCCAAACTCAATTAAGGGTTCCGTATGATAAAGCAATAGAAGTGGCTGGTGCAAAATTAATTGAAGTTGGTTCCCCGGAAAAAACTTCTATTGAGCATATAACCAACGCGATAAATAATAATACTTTAGCAATTCACTATTTACCGGGTGGAGAAAGTGTTGCATCTTCAGGAAAACATACTAATGCATTAGATATAGAAACAGTTATAAAAATTGCAAAAGACAATAATATATATGTAATAGTAGATGCTGCCGGGCAAGTTTATCCTACTGACAANCTTACAAAATATNNAAAAATGGGTGCTGATGCCGTTGCTTATGGAGCAAAATATTTTGGCGCATTAAATGGNACAGGTATTCTAGTTGGAAAATCTGAAATAATTGAAGCAGCAAGATTACACAGTTTTATAGGATTCGAATTCGAAAAATTAAGATCTATTGGTAGATCAATGAAAATGGATAAAGAAGATGTCATTGCAGTATACGTTGCTTTAAAACAATGGATGACAATGAATCATGAAGAACGAATAGAAATTGCAGAAAAAAAGGCATTGCTACTTAAAGATAAAATATCATCTGTTTCAAATATAAGCATATCTGAACCAGATATTTCTGGAACAACAATTGGTTTAAAAATAACTCTAAATGAAAATTGTCCTTTTAATGCTGACCAATTATCAGAAAAACTTGCATCCGGAAACCCCAGTATATGGGCACGCGGTGACGATGATACTTCTGTAATCTTTAGGATGGGAACAGTTAATGAAGAAGATTTAGATATTGTTGCTGATAAATTAAAAGAAATACTAAATTAAATTATGTTTAATATTGAATTATTACGAGCTGATAAAGAATCTGTAATCAAATTATTAAAAAGCAGAAATATTCAAATATCATCTCTGAACAATATCATGGATCTGGATATTGAAAGAAGAAAACTCATAGAAATAACCGATGATTTACGTTCAAAAAGAAATAAAACTTCTAAAGAATTAAGTAATATGAAAGAAAAACCTGAATCAATTATTGTAGAAATGCGAGGATTAGGTGATAAGATCAAAGAATACGAAAAAAAATTAGATACCACAAATAATAATTTACAAAATTTACTACAATCTATTCCAAATTTACCATCAAAAGATATACCAATAGGCCCTGATGAAGATTCAAATGAAATTATTTTCACGCAGGAAATACCCAAGCAAAAAAATAATTTTCAACCTTTGCCACATTGGGATATAGGTTCGAAATTAAATTTAATTGATTTTCAAAGAGGAGTTAAGCTTTCAGGATCAAGGTTTTATATTCTAAAAAACAAAGGAGCTCAACTACAAAGAGCTTTAGCTAATTGGATGTTAGATAAACATATAAATAATGGCTACAACGAATATTATGTTCCAAATATTGTTAAAGAATCAGTTATATTAGGAGCAGGGCAATTACCCAAATTCAAAGATACTATGTTTAGAGATGCAGAATCAGAATTATGGCTCATCCCAACTGCAGAAGTACCAATAACAAACATATATAGTAATGAAATATTAAATGCAGAAAAATTACCTATCAAAATAGTTGCCCAAACACCTTGCTATAGAAATGAAAAAGCTGCAGCAGGAAAAGACACAAGGGGTATTAAAAGGGTACATCAATTTGAAAAAGTTGAATTATACCAATTTGTTGAACCAGAAAAATCATCTGAAACATTAGAATCTATGCTAAAAACTTGTACAGAATTATGTAAAGATCTTAATCTAACTTATAGAATAAAATTATTATGTACAGGTGATCTGGGATTTTGCTCTAATAAAACATATGACATTGAAGTATGGTCTCCAGGATCAAAAGAATGGCTAGAAGTAAGTTCAGTATCTAACTGTACAGATTTTCAAAGTCGAAGAGCAAATATAAAATACAAAAGAACCCCTAAATCAAAAACAGAACATTTACACACTTTAAATGGATCCGGTTTAGCCTTACCCAGAATTATTATAGCTATCTTGGAATCTTTTCAAAACAATAATGGAAACATCAATATACCTGAAATTCTATGGCCCTATACAGGCTTTAAAGAAATAACTATTACTTAAACAGAAAATTTATCTCTAAGATCTTTTTTAAGTATTTTCCCCATTGAATTACGAGGAAGTTCAGAAATGAATATAATTTTTTCTGGTCTTTTAAAACTAGCCAATTTATCATTACAAAAAGCCAATATCTCATCATCAGTTAAATATTTATCTTTTTTACATTTAATCACTGCTGTTACAATCTCTCCCCATTGAATATCAGGAAGGCCTATTACAGCTACTTCTTCAATATTAGGATGTCTATACAATAACTGCTCAATCTCTTCAGGAGAAATCATTTCTCCTCCTCTTTTGATAAAATCTTTTGCACGGCCTGCTAAATATATATATCCATCTTCATCTCTATATCCTAAATCTCCAGTATATAACCATCCATTTTTAATAACATTCTTTGTAGCCTTGTCATTATTCCAATATCCTGACATAATTCTTTCACCTTTTACTACTATTTCACCTACGCCATTAACTGGTGTTTCTTTTCCATTTTCATCAACAATTCTCACTTCAATATCCGGTAAAGGCTTTCCTATTGAGGTTAGACGGTTTAACTTCCGGGATTTTTCATCTTCTGTCCCTGAAATATCATGATCTTCAGGTCCAAGGGCAGTAATTGTTGCAGCAGTTTCAGTTTGTCCAAAAGCATTAATAAATTTAGCATCTTTAAATTTATTAATAGATTCTTCTAATACGCTTATTGGCATAGGTGCCGCACCATATGTAATAACATTTAATGATCCNAAATTATAATTATCAAAATTTTCATTATCTATTATTTGTTTTATCATTGTAGGAACTAACATGACTCTATTTATTTCATAATTTTGAACTAATTTCATCCAATNTAAAGATTCAAATTGATCTTGAATTACTGTTGTTCTCCCNGAATAAATCCCTGAAATAGCAGTTTGTATACCAGCAACNTGATATAAAGGNACAGATAATAATGTTGATTCATTATAATCCATATCAGCCGGGTCTAAATTATTATAAGCAAATTCACAAAAACTAGAATGNTTTAATATTACTGCCTTAGGAGTACCAGTTGTCCCGGCAGTATAAACTAATAAAGCAATTTCATTACTATCTTCATTTTCAAATTCTANTAATTTATTATTAAAGATTAAATCTTTATAAGTCTTCCAATCATTATCGAGTGTATTATCTAATGTGATTACTTTTATTAAATTATGATTACCATNTTTGATAGTTTTGTTTATTAAATCATGATATCTATCTCCCACAAATATTAATTTAGGCTTGCTATCATTGATCATAAAATTCAATTCTTCTTTTGTTGAACGATAATTANCAGGTACCATTACTGCTCCAATCAATGAACAGGCAAAAGTAATATGAATCCATTTATCTGTATTAGTATGAAAGTAAAATACTCTATCACCATTATTTATACCTAAATCTCTCAATGAGTTTGCCAAACAATATATTTCAGATTTTAATTCTGAATATGTNGCAGAATTATTATCAAAAATTAATGCTTTCCTATCTGGNCATATACTTTCTGCTATGTTCAATAAATCTATAATATTCATATATTTTCTGATTGTTACTTTTTACAAAGATCTAGAATAAATTGCTTCAAGGCGTTTTCCAAAATAAATATTTTTTTCAGTGCTAAAATTTAGTAATTTTTTTATTTTAATCAATCTTNCAGTATCAATTGAACTAATTTTTTCTGCATATTTAAAAACATGATTTAATAATTCAGAATAATCTTCAAAAATACAATTAATCAAACCAATCTTTAATCCTTTATCTGCATTTATTTCTTCGGAAAATAAAAGTATTTCTTTAACGTATAAATCTTTAATTTTATTGACAAAAGTTTGAGTCCCTCCAGAAATAGGAATTAAACTCCATTGTACTTCTGGCATAAAAAATTTAGAAGAAGTATGGGCAAAAACAAAATCACTTAACATTAATAATTCAAATCCTGCCCCAATAGCCCATCCTCTAGTAAGTGAAATAATTGGTTTTTCAAATTGATATAAATCAATCCATAAATTTTTGTATTTAGCTATTTGATTCGATTTTACTATACTTGGAAATGTGTTAAATTCAGATAAATCTGCGCCACTAGAAAAATTTTCTGAAGTTGATGAAAATATTAAAACTTTAATNTCATTATCAACAGATATTGCATTAATTACTTCTTTTAATTCTTCTCTCATGATTAAATTAAANGAATTTTTTTTGCTAGAATTATCTAATTTGATATGTGCAATATTATTTTTTTTATTATATTTAATATATTCCCAGGGCAAATTATTTCCCTTTAAAATTTCTATGTGATTTTTTATTTTTAAATGAATTTATCGCCTGTATACGGTCNTTTGAACTTAATAAAATTGATGATAAATCATTTTCCATTTTCATCCCTTGNACAGTAGGTGTTTCATTTCCAAAATTTATAGCTTCTTTTGTATATTGTGTAGCTAATGGAGAAAAATCCACAATTTTNAACAATTTCTCAATCATTAAATTCATAATCTTATCTTCACTTGTANTTGTATTAACAAGTCCAAAACTAACTGCTTCTTCAGAATTGATATCTAGCCCAAACATAATCATTTCTTTTGCTTTATTTAACCCGATTATTCTTGGAAGTAATTGTGTAGCACCATCAAATTGTATATTTACATCTAAGATTTGATTCATTGAAAAAGTAGAATTCGGAGTACATATTCTATAATCCATAGGTAATATAAATTCAAATGCTCTATTTATAATTTGNCCATTTATCGCACACAAAGTTGGCTTTCTAATATTCATCACTAATTCAGTCAAACTTAAATAATTAAATCTATCATCACCATCATTGTGAATATTAAATCCTTTTGAAAAATCAAACGCCACAGCCCAAATATTATCATCAAAATTAATATCATCTACTAATAAATTTAAATCATAATAAATATCATCTGCTGTCATATTATTTTTTGAAAAAACAATTACAATAGATTTTTTATATTTTTTTATTTTAAAAAAATTATATTTATTCATATATTCAATCGCTTCTTAACATTAACCAAATCAGGAATAGAATCAATCCCTAAATCTTCTACTACAAAACTTGCAGCACAATTTGCAATTTCAACTGCATAATTAATATTATTAGTTCTATAATAAAAAATTAGCATATATAATGCAAAAACATCACCTGCCCCNGTAGAATCTACTAATATTCTTGGATCATAATTTTTATATTNAGTTATATTATTATATTTATCTATCAAACAAGATCCATTACGACCATATGTTACAGAAATATATTCAATGGAATTTTTAAGCAAATTTTCAATACTTAACTTTGAAATTTCTTCTGNAGAACAATTAATGATATTAATTCCTTGAGAGTTTAGATAATACTCATCATCTATCAATTCAATAATACCCTGATTTATATCTTTTCTTAAGAATCCCTGAATACATAAAGAACACAAATCATATTCAAAATTATCTTTTATTGTTAACTCAAAATCATTTAAAACTGGAGCAAGCATCAACATTTTTGTTTTTATTTTATTATTAAAATTTAATGAAATTTTTGATGCTTTATTTATTAATACCAATTTTCTTTGATCATTAGTATAATTTATTAAAAATTCTGTATCATAATCCGTGGGCATATTTAACACGTTAAGTAAAGGAAAATTATCAAAATAACTTTTATTAATTGTGTGATTACTTATAAGCAAAGTTTTCAAGCCTAATTTAGAAGCAGTGATACCTGCATATAAACTTGGCCCACCCAATTGAAAATCCATAGAATCATTAAAATAATCTTTTGTCATATTTCCAATAATAATTAAGTCGAAACTTTCTTTTGAATCAATTTTATACTCAATATTATTCAAATATACTTACTATCTATGAATTCNATTANTTTTTAGGTTTTAATATAACNTGCCTATTTCGACCAANGTCTTCACTTTCAGTNTNTATTTTTTTACTACCAGAAAAAAATCTGTGAATATATCTCCGTTCAAAAGCTGGCATAGGTTCCATGGAAAGTTGTTTTCCCGTTGTTATAACTGTCTTTTCCATTTTTTTAATTAATTGAGATAAATTATTAAATTTTTTCTCTATATACCCTTCAACATCAAGAGAAATTAATTCATCTTTATTATCTACTTTTTTCTGTATCATTAAATTCACAATATATTGCAATGATCTTAAAGTTTCACCTCTACGTCCTATCAAAAGAGCTGCATCTTCNCCATCTAAAGATATTATTGAATCAGNNANTTTTCCGTTTTCCATAATNTTAGTAGTAATTTTCATAGGTGAATCTAAATACTCTAAAAANTTTCTAAGAATTTCATAAGCGAGTTGAATATTTTNAGGAACATCNCTAACTTTTTCAACTTTTACTTTAGCCTGTTCATTACCAAAGCCTAGTAATCCACTTTTCCCTTTATTAATTACTTTAATTTCTACTTCTTCTCTGCTTGCGTTTAACTCTACCAGAGCGATGTCTATTGCTTCTTCGATCGTTTTTGCTGTTGTTTCCACTATTCTCATTATTTTCCTCTTTTTCATGAATATCTGATTTATTATTATCTTCTATTAAAATTTCCGGATCCTCTTTTACCAAATTTGTATTCAAATTAAATAAACTTTGAATTTTACCTGTTATAACTAATTGAATTAAAGTTCCTATCACATTTGAGATTAACCAATACAATGCCAAGCCACTTGGAAAACTTAAAGTAAACCATGCTAAAAGAATAGGCATAAACCATAACATCATTCTGTTTGTAGATTTTTGTCTATCATCCATAGATGGTGTAGCAGTAGTTTTTTGCATAATAAANGTTGATGCCCCAACTAATAAAGGTAATCCTATTTGCGTATAAATATCAGAAGATCTTACTATAGATCCTAAATTTAACCATAAAAACTTGGCATCAATAGGGACGGCCTGATTTATCAAAGGAATAAAACCGTAAATCGAATCTGATAATTGTGTTAAGCTTTCAGGATTAGCAGGTAATGTAATATATAATGATTGATAAAGACCTATAAAGATTGGCATTTGTATTATCAAAGGGCCTAAACAACCTATAGGATTNATCCCTTGTTGCTTATATAAACTCATAGTTTCCTNTGAAATTTTTTGTTTATCATCCTTATATTTTTCCTGAATCTGTTTTATTTTTGGCTGAATAACAGACATAGCTTTCATTTGTTTTGTTTGTCTAATAGATAATGGGAACATCAAAACTCTGATTATCACTGTAAACGAAATAATACTTAATCCAAAATTTTGACCTAATAAAATATAAAGTAATATTAGACTATTAACCATTGGCCTAATAAATATCACATTCCATATATCGCTAAATATTTCCATAAATTACCTTTTCAACACACTGGATCCCAGTTTTCATTGTTTCTTTTATCATTTTCCCCNGTGAAAAAAGGTCTATTCCATAATTCATCAGGGTTTCCATTCTTTTTTATAGTATATGCTCTTAAAGAACCATCAGAAACTTGAATAAATATCTTATTTTCAAATGATTCAATAGATGAATAAACTTTTTGATTTATATTACAACTNCCCAATTTTCTTTTTGTATCTTTATGTATAACCTGTAGNTCGCCTTGTTTTGAAATAAAAATCAAAAAATCATCAATTATTACAGGNGAAGAAATAATAGGATTTTCTGTTTTATATATCCACATTATCTGNCCTGAATTTGATCTGATTGCATATATATTACCATCAAGATTTGAAGCATATATTATTCCAGAATCTAAAACAGGTTCAGCCCAAAACCATCCTTTTGAATCATTAAAATGCCAATTTAACGAACCATTTAATAAATCCANTGAATAAAAAGAACGATTCAAAGTACCAAATATTATTTTGTCACCGTCTATTACAGGTGAGGATACTATGCTTGAGTTGGTTGGAAATTTCCAGTTTAAACCACAATCTTTATTAATAGAATATAAATTACCATCCATCGATCCAAAAATTATTTGCTGCTTATATTTATCCCAAACCGGTTTAGACCATAAAGAATCATTTGCTTTAAATGAACATATTGGTTCAAACATTTCATTTTGAACATACTGAAATAATGAAAGTTGCCCATCAGAAGATGGTATTGCTATATAATTATCCATAAATAATAGTATGTTTCCAACAATAACAGGTCCAATTTGCTCTTCAGCCAATAACACTCTTTGTTCAATATCCTGTAAAGAAACTTCATCTAATCCTGAATTCATATTAAATCCTAAAAGCTTTCCTGCAGGAGTTCCAATAAATATTTTACTATCAAATAGAAAAGGTTTTGAATAAATAGATTTGGGTAAAAATTCCGAATCTAATGAAGTGGCTCTCCAGTTTTCTTTCGCAGTCATTATATCAATAGAAATCAATTCACCTTCTATAGTTCCTATATATACATTATTACCTTCAACAAAAGGTGTCGCCCATCCTGAGCCTTTCATNCGATCTCCTACACAAGAAATCATNCACAAAGAAACAATAAAACTAATAACAATATATGATTTGATNTTTTTTATAATTTTTAATTCTTTCACTTTACTGGATCATATCCTTTTTTACTCATTGGATTACATTTAATCAATCTTTTTATAATTAAATATAATGCTTTAAAAATATTATATTTTTCTATAGTTTCCACAGCATATTGAGAACAAGAGGGAATATATCTACATGCGCTTGGCAAATACATTGATATAGATTGTTGATAAAATTTAATTAATAATACTAATATTTTTTTCATAGTTTTAATAAGTCTATTTATTTATCAAAGATGATTTAGTCAAAAGAGCTTTAATTTCATCTTTTAAATTTTGATATTCGACACTTTTAGATTTTTTCTTGGCTACTAATACTATATCTTTGCCAGGAATAAAATTATATAAATATAATATAGACTTAATTCTCCTTANTATTTTATTTCTTTCNACAGCAGTGCCATAATTTTTCACNGATGATATACCTATTCTNGAGTAATCTTTTTTGTTAACGATATATATCAATATAAAATTATTTGATACTTTCTTTACGCCTTTATCCCAAACTATTTTATAGTCAGTATTCTTTCTTAATTTTAATGTTTGATTGTCATAAGCAATCATGAAATTCTCAAATGAAATCTAAGGTGACAATCTAGATCTAGATTTTGCCATCCTACGCTTTAAAATATTTCTACCAGATTTAGTTCTTAATCGAGATCTAAAACCATGTACTCGCGCTCTTCTTCTTTTTTTCGGTTGATATGTTCTCTTAGCCATCGAATCGATTTTAATTTAGAAAGGAGAATTATATAAATCTTTAGGGTCAGGGTCAATCTAATTTAATCTCTATTAGTTATCAATTATGTTAATAAATAACAGATTAAATTATTAATCTAAATATTTCTTTTGAATATTAATAATATCTTTGATTGCAGTACTAGCCATATCTACTGCTGTCATTAATTGAGATTGTGTAAATTTCCCTGATTCTCCAGTACCTTGCACTTCTATAATATTTTGATTTTCATCCATAACAAAATTAAAATCTGCAATAGCTTTTGAATCTTCTTCATAATTAAGATCCAAAATAATATTATTTTCTGTCAAACCTACACTAATAGCAGCAACAGGATGAATATTTATGTTACTTGATAATATTTTTTTTGATTGTAATTTTCTAATAGCATTATTCAATGCAATAAAACTTCCAATTATTGCTGCAGTTCTAGTACCTCCATCAGCATTTATTACATCGCAGTCAATCATTAATGTATTTTCCCCTATTTGAGCTAAATCTATTGCAGATCTTATACTTCTGCCAATTAAACGCTGAATTTCTTTTGTTCTGCCACTATTTATATTATTTCTGCTCGTACGAGTATTCGTGGAACCAGGAAGCATAGAATATTCAGCAGTTATCCATCCTTCTCCTGAGCCTCTTAAAAATAATGGNACTTTACTGTCAAATCTTACCGCACATAATACTCTCGTGTTACCCAAACTAATCAAACAAGATCCATCTGATTGTTCTTGTACATCTTTTAATATATGCAATTCTCTTATTTCGTTATCTTTTCTATTATCTGATCTCAATCACAGCCTCCATTGTTTAAATTGCTTTAGATTATATAAATAAGATTATTCATTTATGTGATAATTATAACTTTAAAAAATATATTATTTAAATATGAATCCAAGTCTCATTAGAAATTTCTGTATTATAGCTCATATTGATCATGGAAAATCAACTCTTGCTGATAGATTAATTGAATTTACCAAAGGAATAAAAGATCAAAATGAACAAATCCTAGATACCATGGATTTAGAAAGAGAAAGAGGTATAACTATAAAATCACAGGCAATAACTTTGCCCTATAATCATAAAAATGGAGATATTTATAATTTAAATTTAATTGATACCCCTGGGCATGTTGATTTTACCTCAGAAGTTTCAAGAAGTTTAAGAGCTTCAGATGGAGCAATTCTACTNGTAGATTCAGCACAAGGAATTCAAGCACAAACAATAGCAAACACTTATCTGGCTTTAGATTTAGGATTAAATATTATCCCTGTAATTAACAAAATAGACTTACCCTCTGCTCAAACCCAGACAGTAATTAATGAAATAATCAACACATTTGGTTTTGTAAAAGAAGAAATACTTCAATGTTCTGCAAAAACTGGTGAAGGGATTCCTGAGCTTATAACAAAAATAATAGAAACAATACCTCCACCTACGGGTGAAACGCATTTTACCAGAGCTCTGGTCTTTGATTCAAAATATGATCAATATAAAGGGATAATTAATTATATAAGAGTTTTTGATGGAGAAATCAAATCAGGATCAAATCTTAAAACAATTAATTCTCAAACTAATTTTTCAGCAAATGAAATTGGAATTTTTACTCCTGATCAGAAAAAAAAGAATTCTTTGAAGCTTGGTGAAGTAGGATACATTTATACAGGATTAAAAGAATTCAACAACCTTCCTGTTGGTGAAACCATCACACATATTAATAATACAAATATTTCAGCAATCTTATCTGGAGCTGAATTAAAACCAAAAGTTTTTTCAGGAATGTTCCCTCTTGACCCTAATGAATTTCTCGATTTAGATGAAGCATTATCAAAACTCCAATTAAATGATGCNTCNATANTTTACAATAGAGAAACTTCNCAAGCATTAGGTCCNGGATTTCGATGTGGNTTTNTAGGGATACTTCATATGGAAATAATTCAAGAAAGAATTGAAAGAGAATATGGTATCGGAATAATCATGACCGCACCAAGNGTAGAATATAAAATAACCTTCAAAAACAAANNTGANCANCTCGTAAATAATCCATCAGCAATAGATCTGTCAGAAGTTGNTAGTATNCAAGAACCTTGGATTAAATCCACTATNATTTGCCCAGATAAATTTATAGGAAAAATCATGGANTTAATTTCTTCTAGGCGTGGAACNTCNTCNAATATTGAATANTTAAATACNTCTGNAAATTCATCAGCACTTAATAGAATATTAATTACATTTGAAATGCCTTTAGGAGAAATNCTAATAGGATTTTATGATCATTTAAAATCTGTTACACAAGGTTATGGGTCTATGGATTATGAAATAATNGGATTTAANCAAACAAANNTAGCTAAAGTTGANATTTTAATAAATCAAGAGAAAATNGATTCNTTAAGTANTTTCATTTCAAAAGAAAAATCATATTACTATGGTAAAGAATTAGTCTCAAAATTAAAAGAATTAATCCCNCGACAATTATTCGAAGTTCCAATTCAAGCTGCAATAGGNAGTANAATNATTGCNAGNGAAACTGTAAAAGCACTTAGAAAAAANGTAACTGCAAAATGCTATGGCGGAGATATTACAAGAAAGAAAAAACTTTTAGAAAAACAGGCTGAAGGTAAAAAAAGATTNAAAAAATTAGGTAAAGTTGAAATTCCACAAGAAGCATTTTTATCTATTCTAAATATAAACAGATGACTAATTATTCCAAAATATATAAAAGTACTCATGAAGCTTTAAAAGATATACCAGACAATTCTTCAATTATGATAGATGGATTTGGTGCTGGTCCTGGAGGAACCCCTCAAAATCTGATTAAAGGATTAAAGAAAATAGGCTCAAAAAACCTAACAATAATTGGAAATACAGCTGGTATTACTATGGCAACAGGAATAGGAGTCAAAGAAGGAAGTAAAGATATTGATATCAGTATTTTAATAGATAATAACCAAGTAAAAAAAATAATTGCATCTTATCCTGTGGCACCTTCACCTTCGATACTAACTTCTTTTGAAAAAGCTTTTAATAAAAACGAAATTGAACTGGAATTAGTTCCCCAAGGCACTTTAGCTGAAAGAATTCGTGCAGGAGGAGCAGGTATCCCTGCTTTTTATACACCTACCGGAGTTAAAACTGAACTTGCNAATAATAAAGAATCAAGAATTATCAATAATAAAGAATATATTCTTGAATACGCTNTAAANGCAGATTACGCATTATTAAAATCANATAAATCTGACAANATAGGAAATTTNATATACAAAGGNACTTCNAGGAATTTTAATGCNGTTATGGCTTCTGCNGCAAATATCACNATAGTTGAATCTGAAATAATATTNGAAACTGGAGAAATANACCCTCATCATATTCATACTCCGGCTATATATATTAATAGAATAGTTAAAAGTTATGAATAATAAAAATAAATTATCAAGAGAAGCAATAGCAATGAGAGTGACTAAAGAACTCCATAA
>NZNN01000023.1 GCA_002694895.1 Chloroflexota bacterium | reverse complement strand
CAATTTATTCAACAATCTTCAAATGATTAATCTAATAAAATTATATAAAGGCATTAAATCCAGATATACTATTCATAGAATATTAATGGGATCAAAACTTTCTAATTTTAATTTTTCTCCAGGCTATACTTTAGATATAAGTTCTGAAAAACATGCAAGTTATGAAAAAGACTGGAATATTGAATTAAAAAATTTAATAAATATTGATATTGACGGAAAACCAAATATTTTAGCTGATATAAACAATTTACCATTTAAAAATAATACTATTTCTAATTTTGGATGTTTCAATGTATTGGAATTAATTCAATTTCCAAAAATCGCAGTTCAAGAAATTCATAGAGTTTTAAATAAAACGGGTTATTTAGTTGGATACGTTCCTTTTTTGTATCCAATTCATAATCAACCTGTAGATTATTGGAGATTTAGTAATAAATCCTTATATCAGATTTTAAGTATTGGCGGCTTTGAAAATATTATTATTGAACCGTTAGGTGGTAGGTTTATTGTTATGTATGATATTATTCTTCCCAAAAAATTATTTTTTATAAGATTTATACTATCTTTATTATCTATAGGTTTAAATATACTTTATGAAATGTTTCATAGCAAAGAATATAATAGGGAAATGTATCCTAGTGGGTATTTCTTTTATGCTAAAAAGTAAAATTTTATCTTTTTGAATATTGTTTAGCTTTTCTTGCTTTAACTAATCCGTATTTTTTGCTTTCTTTTATTCTACTATCTCGAGTTAGAAGACCTTCGTTTTTTAATATAGATCTGTATGATGAGTCAGATTTGACTAATGCCCTTGATATACCTAGTCTAATTGCACCACTTTGCCCCGATATACCTCCTCCAGAGACTTTAATTTCTATAGCATTTTTATTCATCTTTTTAGTCAATTCCAAAGGATATTTAATATAATCTATTGATTCTTTTGATTGAAAAACCTCTTCAATAGGTTTTTTATTTATTGTTATATTCCCTTTGGTTTGAAATAATTTAATTTGTGCTACAGCACCTTTTCGGCGTCCTATTGCATAAAAATATATATCTTTAGTTGTCATTTGAACTCCTATTTGATAATTGCGAAGAATGTGGGTGTTTCGCCCCTGCGTATATTTTTAACCTATGAATAAGTTTTTCAGATAATTTGTTTTTAGGTAACATTCCTTTGACTGATTTTCTTAAAACTTTGGAAGGGTTAGATTTTATTGCATTTCCTAATGTTTCTCTTTTGAGTCCACCAATAAATCCACTATGTGTATATATTTCTTTATTATCTAATTTACTTCCAGTCACATGAATTTCAGATGCATTTGTTATTATTACAAAATTAGAACTTAATTTGTCTGGTGAGTAAGTTGGTTTATTTTTACCAAGCAAATATACTGATATTTCGGTTGCTAACCTCCCTAAGGTTCTGCCCTTTGCATTAATTTCTATCCAATTTTCTGTATTTTCATTTTCCATTTTACATTTTCACCTTTTTAGTTTAAAGAAAAACCATCATATTCTACTAGAGTTAAACACAAACCTCTAGGAGGAACATTGTATTTTATAAAAAAATTTGATGATTTTTTGCTTTCTAGCATCATTTTTAATGTTTCAAAAGGTATTTTTTCTGTTCCAATTTTTAAAATAGTACCAACCATGAACCTTACTTGATGTCGTAAAAAGCTTGAACCTTTGAATTTTAATTTTAATATATTTTTATTTTTTGTCATTGATGTCTCATATAAAATTCTTATAGGGTTTTCAGGGATACTATCTTTTTTGCAAAAATTTCTAAAATTGTGTTTGCCTTTGAGTGTGTTTAGGCATTTATTTATATAATATAAATTTAAGTCGTGAGAGAATTTTAGAACGGTATTTCTTGTAAAAACATCTGAGTTATCAGATCTTAATATAGAATATTCATATGATCTAGATATAGCTGATTTTCTTGGGTGGAAATGTTTTGGTGCGATTTTTATATTTTTAACTATGATATCATTTGGTAGATAGCTATTTATTGCATTCTGAAGTTTAATTGGATCATGGTTCCATTTTAAATT
The DNA here is from genome assembly GCA_002694895.1 of Chloroflexota bacterium. Lineage (GTDB taxonomy): Bacteria > Chloroflexota > Dehalococcoidia > Lucifugimonadales. The sequence continues at coordinate 11,288 of NZNN01000023.1, read as the reverse complement.
AACAGATATTACTTGATGTCTAGCATGAACACCAGAATCTGTTCTTCCCGCATATTCAATATTAATTGATCTATTTACAATTTTGTTAATTGAGTGCTCAATTTTATCTTGTATTGTGTTGTTAGTGCTTTGTGATTGGAATCCGTTATATTTAGTACCTTCATACTCACAAATCATGGCATAATTGTTATTTTTTATCATCAGAATCGTTATTGTCTGAATTTGTCGTGTCAGATGTAGTAGGAGCTTTTTCAGCGGTAGGTATAACAGGCTTAGATTGTAAGTCAGATGTTGTTTCTTCTACTAATTCAATTCTTGCCATAGCTGCACCGTCACCTTTTCTAAAAAATGATTTAATTTTAGATTTTGTACTAGAGCTAGGAATTTTTATTATTCTTGTATAACCACCATTTCTATCTTTGTATCTATTGCCAATATCTTCAAATAATTTTTTATAAGCATCAGTTGAGCCAATTTTAGAAATAACTAGTCTTCTATTATGTAAACTGTCAGTTTTTGCTTTATGAATTATTTTTTCTGCATATCTTTTTAATTCTTTTGCCTTAGGTAAGGTAGTGTTTATTGATTCATTAAGTATTAAAGCAGTACTTAAATTGTTTAATAAACTGTTTCTGTGCCCGGTATTTCTTGATAATTTCCTACCTTTTAATTTATGTCTCATGAGAACCTATCCTTAATCTTCGTTTGTGTTTTCAGAGTTTTCTACTTCGCTTGTGATCCAGGTAAACCCTTCAGGTAAAAATCCCATTGTGCTAAATTTTTCATTTAATTCATTAAAAGATTTTACGCCAAAGTTTCTGATTTTTAATAGTTCAGATCTTTTAGTTTCAATAATTTGGCCAACTGTATCTAAGCTAGCTCTTTTTAAACAGTTAAGCGTCCTAGATGATAAATCTAGNANTTCTATTGTTGTGTTGTATTGNTCTGGTGACAANTGCCTCCATATCTCTGANTCCATATCATTATCATCTTGATTTTCTTCAGNNGCTTTACTAATTATCATAAATTGTGTTAATAANACATTAGCTGCTTCTTTGACACAGTCTAGNGGAGTTTTAGTNGAATCTGTCCATATTTCTAAGATCAGGTTTTCGAATTCACCTGCTTCTGAAGGAGTNGTTTTCACAANTTGATAATTAACTTTTCTTATNGGGCTAAAAATTGCATCAACNGGCAGTATTCCAATAGTANTTTCTTTTTCTTCAATATTCTTTACTTTATAACCTACACCTCTTTCAATATTGAATTCAACTGANAGTTTTGAATTTTTAGAATCTAAAGTTGCTAAATGAAGATCAGGATTTACTATTTCAAAATCAGAAGAAGCCATTATATCTGCTGCACTTACTTTTCCTTCACCTTCCACTTCTAATCTTAATTTGCCTGACCTTTCAGATTTGGATTTTATTCTAATAGATTTGAAATTCAATAATAATTCTTCAACACTTTCCTTAANATTTTTTATGGTGGAATATTCATGTAAAATACCATCAATTTTTACCCATGTTATGGCAGTACCCAAAATCGAACTATATAATACTCTTCTTAATGAATTCCCAATTGTTATTGCCTGTCCATTTGCCACAGGTCCAAAGGTGAATTTACCATAATTTGGTTTTAATAGCTCAGTGATTATTTTAGAGTTAGTATTATCTAAAAGTAAATCTGACTCTGGTTCCAATTCAGGAACAATAGAATAATCCATTATCATANTTTTCTCCTTTTAATGTATTTATCTTGAGTAATATTCGACAATTTGCATTCGATCTATATTTGGATCGAAATCATCTGNAGAGGGGGNTGAAACTGCTTCCCCNNTATTAGATGTTGTATCAACTTTTAACCAGNTTGGTACAATTGCATTTTTGCCTGATTCTGCTTTGATGATATTTAATAGNTTNGTTTTTTTTGTTTTTTCTTGCCAGCCTATTTTATCCCCTATTTTAATTTGATACGAAGGGGAATGTACTTTTTTTTCATTTACAGAAATATGTCCATGTGTAATTATTTGCCTAGCTTGTTGTCTCGTATCAGAAAATCCGAGACGATATATAACGTTGTCTAATCTTAGTTCTAATAAAGTCAGTAAGTTATCACCAGATATTCCTGGTTTTCTAATAGCTGTTTTGTAATAATTTCTGAATTGTTTTTCGACNATACCATACATGAATCTTGCTTTTTGTTTTTCTTTTAATTGCATTGCATATTCTGAAGGTCTTCTTCTTTGTGATAATACGGATCTATCCCCTGGAGGGGATTTTCTNNTTTCCCATGCACATTTGTTTGCAGGTTTCCCGCACAATACCATTCCGTATTGTCTGCATTTTCTACATTTTGGTCCTGTGTATCTTGACATTTTATCCTTTAATTAAACTCTTCTTTTTTTAGGAGGGCGACAGCCATTATGTGGCACGGGCGTGACATCTCTTATACTTTTTACCTTAATACCTGAAGCACTAATTGCTCTTATGGCAGAATCTCTTCCAGCTCCGGGGCCTTTTACAAATATTTCTACTTCTTGTATGCCAAAATCGATAGCTTTTCGGGCTAATTTTTCTGATGCTTGTTGTGCTGCAAAAGCAGTTGATTTTTTTGATCCTTTAAAATCTTCTGTACCAGCGCTATTCCATGAAAGCACACTTCCTGATCTATCAGTTATAGTAATAACAGTATTGTTAAATGTACTTTGAATATAAATTTTTCCATATACAACATTCTGTCTTGTTTTTTTTCTAATTCTTTTTCTTGTAGTCATTAATTATCCTGATAAATTATGTTTTTGTATTTGTATCTCTTCCTCTTTTTGCAACTGCTAGTTTTTTACCTCTTTTTGTTCTTGCATTTGTTTTAGTTCTTTGGCCATTTGCTGGTAAGTTTTTTCTATGCCTTGTACCTTTATATGAACCTATATCAATCAACCTTCTTATATTTAAATTNCTTTCAACTCTAAGATCTCCTTCAACNGTATAAGAATTATCTATTANAGCTCTAATTTTATCNAAATCATTNTCAGTTAAATCTTTAACTTTAGGGTTATCAATAATGTTAGTTTGNGAAATAATTTTTTCTGCTATTGNAGGTCCTATTCCATATACATATCTTAAAGCTATATTTATTCTTTTATTATCNGGTATATTTACCCCAGAAATCATTGCCATTTTTATTTCCTCATTATTTAAATCTATATGTTACTCTTCCCCTTGTTAAATCATATGGGGATAATTCTACTAAAACTCTATCACCGGGTAGTATTCTTATATAATGAACACGTATTTTACCTGAAATATATGCTAAAACTTCATGGCCATTAGCTAATTCAATTTTAAAAGAAGCATTTGGTAATGCTTCTTTTACTATACCTTCTACTTCTATTACTTCTTTTTTNGTTTTAGCCATATTTTTATTTTATGTAATTATTTCATTACCTGAATTTGTGATAATAATTGTATCTTCAAAATGAGCTGACATAGTGCCGTCTTCNGTTTTTACTGTCCATCCATCAGTATTAATTTTAGTTTGTTCATTACCTTCAATAAGCATTGGTTCTATAGCTAATGCCATTCCTTCTATGATTTTTGAGCCGGATGATTTTATTCCATAATTTGGTATTTGNGGATCTTCATGTAATGCTTTTCCTATTCCATGCCCAACATATTCTTTTACAACAGAAAATCCTTTATTTATTGAATATGATTCTATAGCATATCCAATATCTCCTATATGATTGTTTGGTATAGCTTGTTTAATNCCTATATTTAATGCAATTCGAGTTGTTTCAATTAATTTTGTAGATTTAGAAGGNANATTACCTATTCCCATTGTAAATGCACTATCAGTATTGAATTCCTCATATATTACCCCACAATCAATACTTATAATGTCACCATTTATTATTTTTCTATTACTAGGTATGCCGTGTACTATTTCTTCATTAAAAGACGAGCATATAGTTCCTGGNAAACCGTATAGCCCCTTGAAACCAGGNTTCCCTCCTAAATTNAATATTTCTTTTTCCGCTATATAATCCAATTCTTTTGTAGTNATTCCNTCTTCAATATTATTTTTAATTATTTTTTTCACTGATTTAAGCATTTTTCCTGATTGTCTTAGATAATTTAATTCAATATTATTTTTTATATTAATTCCTTTTGGTCTATTTAAACCAATCATTCAGTGTCCTTTATTAAAAAACAAGACTAATATAGTATACTATTTCACTTTATATCTCAATATATTCTACACTTATTTTATTTATTTATTTTTTAGATAGTTTTCAATTTCTTGATATACAGATTTAATAGGTTTATTTCCATTAATTTTGTAAAGTAGTTTTTTGTCATTATAAAAGTCAATTAAAGGGCTAGTTTCTTTTTCATAGATAGATATTCTGTTTTTGATTGTTTCAAGATTATCATCAGATCTATTTTCTATATTTTGACGGTTTAACAATCTTTCTATTAATAATTCGGTATTTACATTTATAAGCAATACTGTATCAATATTACTATTTATTGAACTTAAAATATTATTTAACGATTCAGCTTGATTAATATTTCTTGGGAATCCATCTAATAACCATTTACTATCGATTTGATTCAATATCCATTCTTTTACCATGTTTGTAGGAATTTTATCGGGTACTAAATCTCCNTTGANATAGTATTCATTTGCAATTTTTCCTAGTTCNGTATTTTCTTTAATGTGAGATCTNACCAAATCTCCTGTGGAAATTTTTTTAATGTTAAAATTTTTTGATATATATNCTGCTTGTGTGCCTTTACCTGCTCCAGGAGGGCCTAACAGTATTATCCGCATAATTTAATCCATGAATCCTTGATAATTTCTCATTAATAATTGAGATTCAAGTTGCCTCATGGTATCTANNGCTACACCTACCATGATTAGTANACTAGTGCTACTTAAAGTTAAAGATCTTATTTCGGTTAAGCCTGTTATAAAAAATGGGGCAATNGCTACACCNCCTAAAAATAGTGCTCCTGCCCATGTGATTCTAACAATNACTTTATTTAAATATTCCTGTGTTGGTACCCCTGGNCTTATGCCTGGTATAAAACCACTTTGTTTTTGAAGATTGTCAGATAAGTTTTGTTGTTGGAAAGTTACCAAAGTATAGAAAAATGTAAATATTACTACCAAAATAAATACTAAGATCCAATAAGGTAAATTTGTAGGGTCGAAAAAATTAGAAATAGATTTTGCTAAATTTGAACCAAAATTAGTACTTAGAGGGTTAACAAAAAATCCGGCTATTGTGGCAGGNAATATAACAATAGAAAAAGCAAATATTAGTGGTATCATCCCAGCAGAATTTACTTTAATAGGTAAAATACTTGATCCAGTTTGTTTTTGTACCTGNCCCCCTCTCATAATGGTTTTTCCATATTGAACAGGAATTCTTCTTACTGCTTCTGAAAATAATACAATTGTAAAAATTATGGCTCCTGTAAAACCAATTAAAATTATTAAGCTTCCGGTAGAATTTTGTAAATATAATCCTTGCCCTAATATATTTGGGAGGTTAGCAACTATCCCGCCAAAAATTATTAATGATACACCATTTCCTAATCCTCTTTCAGAAATAAGCTCTCCTAACCATACTAAAAATACTGTACCTGCAACCATAGATACCATGATTGTCAAAGTTATGAAATTCAATCCGAAATCAAAGGAATTAAAGACCCCAGCTTGATTAAGGAGTGTTAATTGCCCCCAACCTTGTAATAATGCAATAGGAATCATTATATAATGAGTAATTTGATTTATTCTTTGCCTTCCTAGTTCGCCTTCTTGTGATAGTTCTTTTAATTGAGGAATAGCTGGAGTTAAAATTTGTATTACAATTGATGCTGTGATATATGGATACACACCTAACGCAGCTATACTTAAGTTTCTTAAAGCACCACCACTAAATAGATCTAAAAAACCTAATAATGCATTTTGTTGAAATGCTTGGCTTAAAGCCTGAGTATCGACTCCAGGTACAGGGACATGTGCTACAAATCTAAATATTATTAGCATGCATAAAGTGAATATTATTTTATTTCTTAAATCTGGTATTTGAATAGCAGCAATTAATGAAAGTAATAATTTTGGCATATTACTTTTGTTTCTGTTTCTTGTTCTGTTAATATTCATGTTTACTTTAGTCTGATTGAATTGTAGAGCCAGAATCTATAATGCTTTTTTTTGCAGTTGCAGATATATTCTTAATGCTTATATTTTTTTTTAGAATTTAATTTTCCAACATTTAAGATTTTTACAGGGTTTTTAATGCTTTTTATTAACCCATGCTTCAACAGATTTTCTTCATTTATTATTACATTCGAAGGAATAAGGTTTAATTGTTCTAGAGTGACATGTTGGTTAATAATTTTATTATGNTTTTTAAATCCTTTAAGTTTAGCAAGNTTTTTAATTAACCTTAACTGACCTCCTTCAAAACCAGGTATAAGACTAAATCCAGATCTTGATTTTTGNCCTTTTAATCCTTTGCCNGAATATGTGCCATGNCCACTNCCATTCCCNCTTCCTACTCTTTTTTTAGATTTCTTTTGTGGNTTTTTTAAATTATTAANTTGCATTTTATTTATTCTTGAATTATTTTTACTAAATGTTTAACTTTATTTATCATACCTATTATTTCAGGTTTATTATCATGTGTAATAATTTGGTTTAATTTTCTCAAACCTAAACTATTAAGAATTTTTTTTTGTTTTTTGGAATTACCTATCGGACTTTTGAATAACTTTATTTCAATTTTATTTTTATTCATTAGAAACAGGTTCCTTAATAGAATTAATATTGTTATTTATAGTATTAGTACGTAGTTCCAATTCGTTTTTGATATCAACCATAGAANTTAATCCTTTATAAGCAGCTTTGACAACGTTAGAAGGATTAGTACTACGCCATACTTTAGTAATAATATTTTTGACTCCCAACACGTCAGATATGGCTCTAAGGGTTGCTCCTGCTTTTATTCCAGTACCTTCAGGTGCAGGTTTTAACAGTACTATGCTACCACAGAATTTAGACTTTATTTCATAAGGTATAGATCCATTTATTATTGGAACTATTATCATATTTTTTTTAGCTTGCGATACAGCCTTTTTTACAGCGTCTGGTACATTTGAGGCTTTTCCACTTCCAATTCCTAATTCACCATTACCATTTCCTACTACGACTGTTGCTGTNAATCTTAAAGTTCTTCCACCTTTTATAACTTTTGCCACCCTTGATATTTTAACAGTTCTTTCAAGTATTGGATTGGCAGTATTAGATTTATTAAAATTTTGAGTATTTATCATTAGAATTTCACCCCTTNTTTACGAGCAGAATCTGCTAAAGCTTTAATCCTACCGTGATATTTATATCCATTTTTGTCAAAAACAACTTTTTTAACTTTTTTTTCTTTAGCGCGTTNTCCCAATAATTTACCGACTTCTTCGGCGATATTTGTTTTGGTTTGTGTTTTTGTGGTTTTTAATTCCAGGCTATTGGCTTGTAATAATGTGCTTCCATTATCATCATTTATTATTTGAGCATATATATGATTTAGGCTTCTAAATACTGAAAGTCTAGGCCTGACTTTTGTTCCGCTAACTTTTTTTCTAGTTCTTTGGTGCCTTATTATTCGCATTCTGTAATTGTTCAAATTGATTTCCTTAACATAGTTGTATTTTTTAAATTTCAGCCCTGGCACTTTTCCCAGGTTTTAATGATACTTGTTCCCCTAAATATCTAACTCCTTTGCCTGTGTAAGGATTAGGGGGGCGGGAAGCNCTGATTATAGCTGCTATATGACCGACTTTTTGTTTGTCTATTCCGGAAACAGTAATTTTCGTATTATCTTCAACTTTAATAGTAATACCCTCAGGGGCTTCAATGATATCTAAGTGGCTTTTCATTACACTTAGGTTAATTGCAGAACCTTTTTGTTCAGCTCTATATCCAACTCCAACCATTTCTAGTGATTTTGTGTAACCTTCAGATACACCAATAACCATATTATTCAACAGGCTTCTTGTTAATCCATGAAGAGATTTTGATTCTTTTTCATCATCATTTCGTGTAACAATAATAGAATTATTTTCAATGTTAATATTTATTTCATCACTAAAAGTGTTAGTCAAATCACCCTTAGGACCTTTTACAGAAACATTGTTATTTTTGCCTATATTAATTTCGACATTTTCAGGTATATTTATTTGTTTCATTCCTATTCTAGACATTATTTTTCTCCATTACCATATAACGCAAATGACTTCTCCGCCTAAACGTTCTTGCCATGCTTGTTTGTGTGTCATAATTCCTTTAGAAGTTGAAACTATTGTTATNCCTAAATCTCCATAATATCGTGGTATTTCACCTTTCCTTGAATAGATTCTGAGTCCAGGCTTACTTATTCGTTTTAATCCATTAATCTGAGGTGTTCCTTCTGGTTTATAGGAAAGATCAAGATTAATGTTTTTAATATTATTTTCAGTTTCAATTTGGTAGTTAGAAATAAATCCTTCTTCTTTTAAAATGTTAGCTATATTGGATTTNATGNTTGAATATGGNATTTTAACAGTAGTGNTTCCTACTAAGTTTGCATTTCGTATTCTAGTTAAGAAATCTGNTATTGGNTCTGTATTCATTATATNACTCCTCTATTACCAGCTAGCTTTTTTAACACCAGGTAAAAGNCCTTTATGTGCCATTTCTCTGAATGTTATTCTAGATAAACCAAAATAATTNATGTAACCTCTTGATCTTCCTGAGANAAAACATCTATTTCTAATTCTTATTGGATTTGAGTTTNGTGGTAAATTATCTAATTCTTTNCNNGCAGCNAANCTNTCTTCAGGGGTTAGTTTAAGATTTTTAGATTTNAATCTAAGCTCCATTCTTTTTGTNGAATATTTTTCAACCATTTTTATTCTTTTATTATTTCTTGCTACAGAAGATTCTTTAGCCATAAATTACCTCTTTAATTTTTGTTTAATTTCGAATTTTTATTTTCAATTATTTCTGTGATTAACCATTTTTTTGTTTTAGATAATGGTCTTATTTCTTTTATTGTTACTTTTGATCCAATTTTTGTTTTGTTTTCGGGGTCATGAGCAATATATTTCTTGAATCTTTTAATATATTTACCATACAATCTGTGTTTAAATTGACGGGTTACACTAACAATAGCAGTTTTATCCATTTTATTGCTTATAACATCTCCAGTTCTTGTTTTTTTATTACTCATTCTATGACCTTAGTATTTTCCTTTCTTGAATTACTGTTAATATTCTTGATTTATTTATTTTTAGTTTTTTAATCTCAAATGCATTTGCTAATTGTTTTGTTTCTAATTTAAATTTCAGATCTAACATGTCTCTATTTATACTTGTTAATTCTTCTAACAATTCTTGATCATTTTTATCTCTTATATTGTCAATGTTTGGCATTAAAATAATTTCCTTTCTAAGAATGATGTTTTTATTGGTAATTTGTCCGATGCTAAATTTAATGCTAATTTTGCTTCGTCTTTTTCAATTCCAGATATTTCAAACAAAACTTTCCCTTTTTTAACAGGAGAAACATAATGATCAACATTTCCTTTTCCTTTCCCCATTCTTGTTTCTGCTGCTCTGGCAGTAACAGGCTTATCAGGAAATATTCGTATCCATATTTTTCCGCCTTTTCTTGTATATCTTGTCATGACTCTTCTTGCAGCTTCTATTTGTCGGGCAGTAATCCATGATGATTCTTGAGCTTTTAACCCATATTCCCCAAAAGATATTTTGGTACCTTTTGAAGCTATTCCTTTTAGTCTTCCTCTATGCTGTTTTCTATATTTAAAGCTTTTTGGTTGTAACATTATAATTATCCCTAATTATTATTTTGATTTTCATTTATAAAAGGGAACCCAAATGAAGCAAGTAATTTGATACCTGTTTCATTATTTTTTGCAGTAGTTACTATTGTTATTTGTAAACTACGTATTTTATCTATTGAATTATAGTTAATTTCCGGAAATATAATCTGTTCTCTAATTCCCAGGGTATAGTTACCATTTCCATCAAATGATTTGCTTGATAGTCCTCTGAAATCTCTAACTCTAGGTAAACTTAAATTAATCAATCTATCAAGAAATTCATACATTCTGTGACTTCTTAGAGTTGTAGCTACTCCAATAGCCATTCCTTCTCTTATTTTAAATCCAGCTATAGATGATTTAGCTTTTGTTGTTATAGGTTTTTGTCCTGTTATTAGTGAAATATCTTTTATGCAATGTTCTAATGCTTTAGAATTTATAAGTGCTTCTCCTAATCCAACATTAATAACTATTTTTTCTATTTTTGGTGCAGCTAATATATTAGTTAAATTTAAATCTTTAGTTAGTTCAGGGGCGATTTTCTCCCTATATAATTTAAGCATTCTTGGTATTTTTATTGTTTCATTAGCTTTTGTCATACAATCACCTCACCAGTCTTTTTATTTATTCTGACTTTTGATTTATCTTTTAACTCTGAGATACCTACTTTAGCTGGTTCATTGTTATTTGGATCTATTAATGCGACATTACTGATATCCACAAACATTTCTTTATCAATGATACCTGCTTGTTGTGTTTCTGATTGGCTTTTCATATGTCTTTTGTAAATATTTAATCCTTCAATCAATAACTTCCCTTTTTTAGGTATAACCTGTTGTACTTTTCCTTTTTTACCTTTATCTTTGCCAGTTATAATTAGTACATTGTCGTTAACCTTTATTTTTTTCATTATAATACCTCCTGTGCTAAAGATACTATTCTCATGAAGTTTTTATCTCTTAATTCTCTTGCAATCGGGCCAAATATTCTTGTGCCACGTGGTAATTTATCATCATCAATGATCACTGCAGCATTATCGTCAAATTTGATATAACTTCCATCTTTTCTTCTTATTTGTTTAGTTGTTCTAACAATGACTGCTTTTACTATTTCCCCAGATTTTATCTGAGATGATGAAGTTGCTTGTTTAACAGATGCAACAATAACATCTCCTGCATGTGCAAATTTTCTACCACTACCACCGGGGACACCGATACAACTTATAACTCTGGCACCAGAATTGTCTGTAACTTTTAATCTACTATAAATTTGTATCATCGGTATTATCCTTATTTTTAGTAGTTTTTTTAGTAGTAGCTTTTGGTTTTGTTGTTTCAGTATCAGCAGCTTTAATTTCTTTTTTTTCTTTAGTAGTAGCTTTTGGTTTTGTTGTTTC
>NZNN01000022.1 GCA_002694895.1 Chloroflexota bacterium | reverse complement strand
ATTTTATTTCAGCATCATCTAATGCCACTAATTCCACGTTAGCTGCATGTAGTTGATTTTCGTCACGCATGGGTGCTGTGCAACCTTCTAGATAACTTACATAACTTCCTTTGTCGGCAATGATTAAAGTTCTTTCAAATTGCCCTGTATCCAGTTCGTTAATTCTAAAGTAAGTCATTAATTCTACTGGGCATCTAACTCCTGGCGGGACATATATAAATGACCCGTCAGTAAAAACTGCCGAATTTAATGTTGCGTAAAAATTGTCACTGTAAGGAACTACAGATCCAAGATATTTCTGGACTAATTCCGGGTATTTTTGTACTGCCTCACTTATTGGGCAAAAGATTACTCCAGCATCTTCTAGTTGTTTTTGGTAAGTAGTAGCAACTGATACGCTATCCATAATGGCATCTACAGCTACACCTGATAATTTTTTTTGCTCTTCTAATGGAATTCCTAACTTATTAAATGCTTCAATCATTTCAGGATCAACTTCATCTAAGCTTTTTGGGTTTGGTTTATTTGTAGGTGATGAATAATACCTGATATCTTGAAAATCTATTTTTGGAAATTTGATATTTGCCCATTCTGGTTCGTTTTCTTGATTTTTAAACCAATGCTTTAAAGATTTTAATCTCCAATCCAACAACCATTTGGGTTCATTTTTCTTTTTTGATATCATTTTTACTATATCTTCTGATAAACCTTTTGGAGCATTATCAGGATTGAAATCAAAATCAAAACCCCATTTATAATTGTCGTCATCAAGTTTCGAATTACGTGATATTACATTTTTGTTATTCATTGAAATTCCTTAAAAGTAAAAAGTTAAATATATTATATTACAAATCCAACTGTTTATTATTCAATAAATAGTTGATCAATCAGATTCCATATTTCTGTTCCATTTATTTTGTGAGCAATTTGAATATTGGTATTATTATTATTATTTAGGGGAATTGTTTGCCCTATTTTATCTCCTTCTGCAATTACTTTTACAGAGCAATTCTTATAGCTAAATAAATTTTTTTCAATTAAGCAAATGGTGGCTATAGGATCACAAAGTGCCATGGCATTTTTATTTGTGTGATATTCGAAAAAACTATTTATTATATTTTTACTAAATTGTGATGACTTAGTATCAGATTTTAAAAATGAGTATTCATTATTATAAAATTTGATTTTATCTATTATTAAGTCATTGCAAACGTCAAGTCCGACTACTCTTATATTTAATTTTGAATTAAATACTATAGAAGCAGATTCAGCATCAGCATAAATATTAAATTCAGCATACTTAGTGGCATTCCCTTCTGTAAAAAATGCACCTCCCATTATTATTACTTCATCTATGATTGAACTTATTTCGGGAAAAGAAATTAAGGTTTTTGCCAAATTTGTCAGGGGGCCCAACATTAGTAGCTTTATTTTTGCATTCTTTTGTGAATTGTATATTTCATGAATATATTCATAAGTTTCAAGATTATGAGTTCTTAAATTTGAATTATTTAACTTTAACGTCAAGCCTTCTTTTCCATGATAATGTTCTGCATCTGTAAACTTTTCTCCAAGTAAAGTACTATCAGCTCCTTTGAGTAAATGTTTGTAAGAAATCTCAAGAGCTGAAAGTATATTTATCAAATTTCTATGAGTGTTTCTTAATGATGTATTCCCTCCAATACTGGAAAAAATGATATTATCATCATTGTTTTTGAGTATATTACTCAACATAGCAAGAGATAAAGCATCGTCTACACCTGGATCTGTATCGATAATTAGAAATTTATTAGTGTTATTCATTTAGTTCTTTCTATTACATATTTAAATAATTCTACAATATTTGTTTTACTTTTTTTAGTTAACTGAGATTTGGTGATTAATTCTATAGCTTGATCTAAATACGAATTACATTCTTTCTGAATGGTTGATTTTATTTTATATTTTTCTAATATATCTATTATTAAAAGGTAAGATTCATTATTTAAATTAGATAATAAATTATTAAATAATATTTTATCTTTATCCTCAAATTTTTTCATAGAAAGTAATATGGGGTATGTTTTTTTATTATTTTTAAAATCAGAATAATTAGATTTTCCAGTTTTTATGGGATTTCCCCATATACCAAGTAAATCATCAGATATTTGGAACAGAATACCAAATATTATTCCTAGTTTTTGTAACTGTTTTATACTTTGCTCATTCTGTCCTGATAATATACCTGGAAGCTGAAACGCTAAAGTCATCAGAGCTCCTGTTTTTTTAATAATCATATTTTTATAATCATTCATGCTTATAATTTGTTGGGTCTCAAAATTAATATCAAGATATTGTCCTTCGATCATAGAGATACACATATTAGAAAATTGTTTAATAATGTTAATCCTAGACTTGTTGGTTAGTTTATTAATGGTATCAATGTTTGTTATGGTGTCAGAAATATTTTTTATGACGTTCCCTAATATAATAGATTTGTATTCTCCTAATTTTTTCCATAATGTAGGAGCTCCTCTTCTAATTTCATCTTTATCCTGAATATCATCATGTATAAGTGAGAATTCATGGATTAATTCTATTGAACAAGCTAAATCTAAAAATTCAGAAGGGTTTAGTTTAAACCCTTCAATTATTTCTAGAAAAATAGATGATCTTACTCTTTTTGGAATATTTGAATTTTGAGATGGAATTATATATGGAAAAATAAATTTTGAAAATTGGTTGTTTTTGTCGTTTAAAATGATGAATTTTAATTCATCATTTATTAATGATTTGTATTTATTAAGAATTATTGGATCTTTCAAATTTAAATTATATCTTTAAGTTGTTTGTTTTCTAGAGTCTAGCAAAAGCAAGAGTTTTTTTCATTTCAATTGTGATTATTGCTATTAATTTATATCATAATATGATAACTTCTAAAATGTAATTTAGCCTTTATAAATTTTCTTTGTATTTAGGTAAATGGAAGAATATAGTATTTATTTTGAAAGATATGGGTATTTTAGTTTATTCTTTGTTGTGGCATTATTAGTTCCAGCCGGGATGCTTTTTGCTTCTTTCTTATTCAAAATTATTGGTATTAGAAAAAATAATCCCACTCCAGTGAAAACTGATATATATGAAGCTGGTATCCGAACTTTTTCTTCCCGTTGGAGTGGATTTAATTTTAGATATTATACTTTTGCAATGATGTTTTTAATATTTGATGTAGAAGTTATATTTCTTTTTCCCTGGGCTGCATCTTTAATAAAGTTAAATGATGCATATGGATTAATAGTTTTAATTGAGATGTTTGTTTTTATTGGCGTCTTAATTCTTGGATGGTTTTTAGCCTGGAGGCAAAAAGCGATGGAATGGATATAAGGAGTTTAGAATGAGATCAAATGATAATCAAGATTTAAATTTATTAAATTTTAATATAGATAAACCTTTACATGATCAAACATCTTTAATTGATTCTGAAGAGGGGCAAGATGTAAATAAATTACTTAAAACTAATACTAAGCCCTTAGCTGAACCTATTATTGAAGTTCCGGATGATTTGGATAGGAATTTAATGATCACGTCTGTAGATTCTCTTGTAAACTGGGGAAGAAAATCATCTGTTTGGCCATTAACTTTTGGCCTTGCCTGTTGTGCGTTTGAGATGATGGCAAGTGCTATGTCTAGATTTGACTTAAGTAGGTTTGGAATGGAAGTATTTAGAGCTTCTCCAAGGCAAGCAGATTTGATTATAATTGCAGGTACTGTAACTTGGAAAATGGCCCCGATTATAGAAAGAGTATATAATCAGATGCCAGATCCAAAATGGGTAATATCTATGGGTGTTTGTGCAACAAGTGGAGGCCCTTATTATCAAAGTTATAGTGTTGTTCCTGGAGTTAATCATATAATACCTGTTGATGTTTATGTCCCTGGTTGCCCTCCAAGACCTGATGCTTTGTTATTCGGAATAATGATGTTGCACGAAAAGATAAAAAGATATAAAAATTTAGATTTAAAGCAATTATTTGAATANTATGACAAAACTCCTTAATTTAAATACAGNTGTACAAAATTTACCTGANACTNTAAANNNNGAAGTTNATANNGAAANTGNTANTTTGTATGTAAATANTAAATATATNTTGGAAGTTTGCNGTGAATTGAAAAATAATAANAAATTNCAATTTAATTANTTAAAATCAATNAGNGCTGTNGATTATGTTGAATTTTTTGANGTTGTTTATCATTTNGANTCTTTNATTANNAATACNAGCATGNTTNTGAANTCAAAATTNTATGGAAGAGATGGNAATTCAATTNATTCAGTTATNTCANTATGGAAAGGNGCNGAATTACAAGAAAGAGAGATATGGGATTTGATGGGTATTTTTTTTTGAGGGGCATCCTAATATGAAAAGAATATTATTATGGGAAGGATTTAANGGACATCCTTTAAGAAAAGATTTTTTAAAATAGGGGAGTGATTTGTCATTAAACAGTGAATTAGTAACAATAAATTTTGGACCACAGCATCCTAGTATGCATGGGGTATTTAGATTACGAGTTACTTTGGATGGTGAAACAATTGTGGATCTTGAACCAGTTTTTGGCTATCTTCATAGAGGAACAGAAAAACTTGCAGAAGAAAGAACTTATGTTCAAATTGTAACTTTAACAGATCGACTAGATTATGTTGCCTCAATGTCTAATAATTTAGCTTATGTATCTGCTGTTGAAAAGCTATGTAATATAGAGGTACCGAAAAGGGCTAGCTATATTAGAGTAATAGTTGCTGAATTACAAAGGATAGCAAGTCATCTTATGGCTACTGGATTTTTATTAAATGATCTTGGAGCATTTGGTACTCCGCTCATGTATTGCTTTAGAGAAAGAGAAAAAATCCTTGATCTGTTTGAGATCTTATGTGGCGCTAGGATAACTTTAAGTTATATGAGGCCTGGAGGTATTTTTCAGGATACCCCTCAGGAATTTTGGGATGATTTGGAATTGTTNTTAGAATCTATGCCTAACCAAATAGATGAATTGGAAAGTTTAATTACTGGGAATGAGATTGTTCTTTCAAGGACAAGAGGTGTAGGTGTTTTGACACCAGAACAAGTAATTGATGCTTCGTTGTCAGGCCCAATGCTTAGAGCTTCTAGGGTAAAATGGGATTTACGTAAAGCAAACCCTTATGAAATATATGATGAATTAGATTTTGATGTTCCAATCGGTGCTACAGGAGATACTTTTGATAGGTATTTAATTAGAATAAAAGAGATGAGGGAAAGTATTAAAATAATTACACAATGTATTAATTTAATTAAACCTGGCCCTGTAAGAAATGAAGATGTACCTCTTNTTTTTAGAGCACCTGAAGGAGAAGCTTATGTAGGAATTGAAGGCCCAAAAGGAGAATTAGGATTTTATCTAGTGAGTGATGGTGGGATATCTCCATATAGATGTAAAATCAGAGCCCCTTCGTTTATNAATTTGACTCTACTTAAAGAAATGACTNCAGGGGGTAAAATTGGAGATCTAATTGTCAATTTTGGCAGTATAGATATTGTTTTAGGAGAGGTAGATAGATANTTTATGAGAAAAGTAGGTTATTTTGATTAGTTTCAATACATTGAATTTATTTTTAGTTGATTTATTGTTTTTTTTACCCGATAAATTGGTTTTTATAATTTCGGGTTTAATTATGTCAGTGGCTATTTGTACTTTTTTAATTGGATTAGGGTCAGTATATACTTGGTTTGAAAGGCGAGTGATTGCAAGATTCCAAAATAGACCCGGACCAAATAGATGGGGNCCCTTTGGTATTTTACAACCTATCGCAGATGCCGTGAAATTATTNATTAAAGAAGATATTATTCCAGCAACTGCTGATAAAATGGTTTTTATTGCAGCACCTATAATATTTCTTTGTACAACTTTATTGGTTTATGCATTTCTCCCTCTTGGAATAGATTCCCAGCTTGGAAATACGAATGTTGCATTACTGTTTGTGTTAGGTATTACATCAGTAAATGCCCTATCAGTATTTATGGCAGGATGGGCTTCAAGAAATAAATATGCAACTTTAGGAGCTATCAGAGCAGTTGCAATGCTAATAAGTTATGAAGTACCTATGGCGATTTCATTAATGGGAATAGTAATGGTTTCACAATCATTAAGTTTAGTTGGAATTGTAAATGCCCAAGCTAGTATTCCTTTTATTATATTACAACCATTGGGAGCTATGACTTTTATGATTGCTGCTATTGCTGAAATGAGCAGAGCACCTTTTGATATGATTGAATCAGAATCTGAACTTATTGGAGGATATATTACAGAATATGCTGGTATGAAATTTGCTATTTTTCAACTTTCTGAATTTTTAGCACCAATATTTACTGCAAGTTTGTTTACTGTTTTATTTCTTGGAGGCTCTAACTCAATAAAATTTTTAGAATTTTTACCAATTCCAGGTATATTATGGTTTGCATCTAAGAGTTTTGTTATTACTGCAATATTATTATGGTTTAGGTCTACNTGGCCTAGATTGAGAATTGATCAAATTATGNGTTTTGCATGGAAGGTTTTAATGCCAGCGGCAATATTAAATACTTTACTGATTGGCTTAGAGTTAGTTTTTATTAGAGATAATTATATTTTGCAGATAATTATTAATATGTCAANTTTTGTAGTTTTTATTTATCTGATTGCTAATATATTAGGTCAAAAAAGATTNAAATTAAAANAACCTGTACCATCAGAATTAGCTAATATGGATGCTTAGTTTTAGGAGAGTATTATGTATGGATTAGGATTAATAAAAGGATTGGGAATAACATTGAAAAACATTTTGTTTTTTCAGAGAATAAATACTACCCAATATCCTGANAGAAAAGCAAGTATTATAGATTTGGCAAAATTAGANAATAANAATTTTNTATCTTATGCTTTTACTAATCCTATGAAGACACTTAAATCAATGATGGGTATGATTGTTATATCAGACAAAGTTGATCAGCATCCTAGATTTCGTGGCGAAGAGTTTAGCTGGTATGAAGAAAGATGTACTGGTTGTGCGAGTTGTGCAAAATATTGTCCTCTAGGCATAATAAAAATTGTAACTGATCAAACTGGTAAGAATTATGCTGAAGGTCAGAATTATGATATTGAAACTTTTGATATTGATATTGGAAGATGTATGTTNTGTGGATTGTGTGTGGAGGCTTGCCCTTATGATGCTTTGCATATGGGAAGCGGATTTGAAGAAGGGCAATATAAAAGAAATGATTTAGTTATTGATGTCGAGAGATTGAAAAAAGCCGAAAAGAAACCTAGTCACTGGTTTAGGCCCCATTTAGAGCAAAAAGACAATTATTCTCCATTCGATGAGGAAATAGCTTGGGATAAAGCCGGAAGGTATCAAAAACCATCAAATAAAGATCTCAAAAATAAATGGATTAGGAAATAAATTTTAATGATGCAAATAGCAGATATAATTTTTTATCTTACAGGGTTGATAACACTAACTAGTGCATTGATGGTCATATTAACCAAAGATATATTTAGAGCAGCACTTTTTTTGGCAGCTACTTTTTTGGGTGTAGTTGCATTATTTATCTTACTTTTCGCAGAATTCCTGGCAGCTGTTCAACTTATAATTTATGTTGGCGCTATTTCAGTAGTTATAATTTTTGCAATTATGTTTACGAAGAATGTAGAAATAGGTAATCCCTTTTCAAATTTTAGAATAGCTGGCTTTTTCATAGGATTTTTCATGTGTGGTTTTTTAATAATTTCTATTA
The DNA here is from genome assembly GCA_002694895.1 of Chloroflexota bacterium. Taxonomy (GTDB): domain Bacteria; phylum Chloroflexota; class Dehalococcoidia; order Lucifugimonadales. Next base: position 15,403 of record NZNN01000022.1, on the reverse strand, counting down.
TAGCTTTTGATTGGAGTACTATAACAACGCTAGATACAAATGAAATGGAAATTGTAGTAAGTGCTTATCAGAATTCTATATATTATATTGGAAAAATACTTGTTTCAAATTTAGTNGTNCCTTTTATTGCCTCTTCGTTTATATTATTAGCTGCTGTTATAGGGGCTATTAGTTTAGTAAAAGAGAGAACAGAATGACNNTGGAAGGATTTTTAATAATATCTGCTATTTTGTTTTGTATTGGACTTACAGGTGTGGTAATTAAATCTAACATNATAGCTATTTTGATGTCAGTTGAATTAATGTTAAATTCAGTTAATATTGCAGCTGTAGCAGCTTCAAGGTATATAGCTCCAATTACATTAGATCCTGCACAGGTATTATTTGGTAATTTGTTTGCGGTATTTATTATAACAATTGCTGCTGCTGAGGTAGCTCTGGGATTAGCTATTGTTATGAGTGTGTATAAAGACAGACAGAGTATTTTTATTAAAGATGCATCTAATCTTAAAGGGTAATAAAGTATGTGGACTAAATATTCTACAGCACCAAATTTAATTTCTGCGGAAATGTGGAAAAATACAATTGAATCAGAGGGACTTCCTTGTAAGATTTTACCAGAAAATCAAGATATATTAGATTGGTCAGAAAATTCAAGCTTTGTTATTTATGTTCCGATAGGTAGGGAACATGTAGCTGATGAAATTATGAGGAAGCTTTAAATGAACATACAAATAACAGGAATATTTTTACTGCCAATTGTTTCAATACTAACAATTGTNCTGTTATATCCTTTAAGAACAATTCCAAAGAAATACATAGGTTTATTTTTCACTATTTCATCATTTGTATTATTTATTCTTTCATGTTTTGTTTTTTTAGATTTTCACACTCCTGAAAACCCTGAAATTTTTGCAATGGAATTTTTGAGAATTGANAGTTTTATTTTGAGATTTTCTATTTACTTAAATTCTTTAACTGCTGTTATGTTATTTGTTGTATGTTCGGTCAGTTTCTTNGTGCATATGTTTTCATTGGGTTATATGAAGGATTTTGAATATCCTAGGTATTATATTTTCTTGCATTTATTTACATGGTCGATGTTAGGGTTGGTGTTAGCAGGTAATCTGATACAAATGTTTGTATTTTGGGAATTAGTTGGGTTGTGTTCATATTTGTTAATAGGATTTTGGTATGACAAGAAGTCAGCAACTGATGCTGCCAAAAAAGCTTTTATTATTACCAGAATTGGCGATTTTGGATTTATGATAGGTATTTTGTATATTGTTGCCAATATATCAAAAATCACACCTGTGATTTCAACTGGATTAAATACTTTTTCAGATCCTTTGTCAATTACATATTTAAATCAGGCTCTTCAATCACCCGCAGGAAGTGAATTTGCTTTGATTTTTAGTTTGGGAATATTATTTGGTGCAATTGGTAAATCTGCACAATTCCCATTACATACTTGGTTGCCAGATGCAATGGAAGGNCCTACACCTGTAAGTGCATTAATTCATGCTGCTACAATGGTGGCCGCAGGAGTATTTTTGATAGGTAGATTTTTGCCAGTATTCCCGGATGAAGTCTTGCAGTTGACGGTAATAATTGGCGCTATAACTGCTTTAGGTGCTGCCATTCTTGGAACTGTAATGAATGATGTTAAAAAAGTTTTAGCATATTCTACTATTAGCCAACTTGGATATATGGTTATGGCTCTAGGTATGTTTCTATCTACTGCTGCTTTTTTCCATTTGTTCACTCATGCATTTTTTAAAGCATTATTATTTTTAGGAGCTGGTAGCTTAAGTCATGCTGTAGGAACTTTTGATATGAAAAAAATGGGTGGATTGAAACGGTTTATGCCGTGGACATATATGTTTTTTATTATAGGTACTTTTAGTTTGGTTGGATTTTTTCCATTTTCAGGATTTTGGAGTAAGGATGAAATANTAGCACANATAATTGATTCAAATAGAAATTTNAATAANTTGATTTANNTNATNGGTTCAGCAGGTGTTTTCTTTACATCTTTTTACATGTTTAGAGCATTATTTATGATTTTTGAAGGAAATTATGATGGTAGAAAGAATCCAGGAGTTCGTGTTCATGAAAGTAGTTACATATTACTAATTCCCATGGGATTGCTGGCTTTTGGATCCTTGTTATTCGGATTCTTATTTAATGCACCGTTTGAATTAGGATTTATAAAAGCTCATTGGTTTAATCATTTTATTGANCATGATTTTCATGCTCATAAATTTAATTATCAAGTCGCTTTAATATCACATCTATTAGGATTACTGGGATTTATTTCTGCATTTCTTCAATACAAGTATCAAAAGAAGGCATTTACAACATTAAACCCTTTGAGAAACATTCTTATAGAAAAATATTACTTAGATCATTTATATGAAAATTTAATTGTAAGGAATTTGTTTTATAGTAAATTAACTAGCCTGATGGTATACATTGATAAGAATATTATAGATAGAACATGGGATAATTGTGCTGTATCTATAAAAAAAATCTCTTCACAATTGTCGGTTATACAAAATGGACAAGCGCAGCAGTATCTTATAGGAATACCTTTAGGATTATTTATAGTAACCTTTGTTTTCTTATTGTGGGGATAAATTGAGTAATTCAATCATATTATTGTCAATTATTTTGATACCTGCTATAGGAGGTATCTTAGGATCGATATTTATCAAGGGGAAATTGTTAGAAAAATTTGCTTATCTAATTTCATATATACAATTGATATTATGTACTTATTTATATATACAATTTGCTTTTTTTGGCTATGAGCAGATTTCTGTTTTATATGATTGGATTAATATAGGTAAAGTAAATGTAGATTTTTACTTTAAACTAGATGGATTAAACGCTCCTTTAATACTTTTAGCTGGAATTTTAACCCCGGTATCTGTTCATGCATCAAACCATATTAAAGAAAGGATTAATGAATATTACTTTTGGTTATTTTTATTGATCACNGGAGTATTCGGTGTATTTTTATCATTTGATTTAATNTTGTTTTTCTTTTTCTTTGAACTTGAAATTATTCCTATGTTTTTCTTGATTTCAATATGGGGTACTGGAAGAAAAGAATATTCTGCCATGAAATTTTTGCTATTCACTTTATCAGGTAGTGCCTTGATGATAATTGGTTTCTTAAGCATTTATTTTTCTTCTGGCACATTTAATTTAGATGAATTATCCCAAATTCAAATTAATTGGATAATTCCAAGTGTTTTTGTTTTTGTATTAATATTTGTAGGTTTCTCAATCAAACTTCCTATGTGGCCTTTGCATGGATGGTTACCTGATGCGCATACAGATGCACCCACAGCAGCCAGCGTTCTATTAGCAGGATTACTTTTGAAAATGGGTGGTTATGGAATTATTAGAATTTGTTATCCTTTGATGTCTTCTGATGCACGTGATTTATCTTTGATAATTAGTATTTTTGGTGTTATTAGTGTTATTTATGGGGCGTTAATGACTTTAAGGCAATCTGATTTAAAACGTTTGGTTGCATTTAGTAGCGTAAGCCATATGGGTTACATACTNATAGGATTAAGCGCTTTTTCCAGCTCNGATTTNATCACTCAAAAACTAGGGCTTAGTGGAGCTTCATTACAAATGGTTTCTCATGGCTTGATTACTGGCTTATTGTTTTATTTAGTGGGAGGAATATATGAAAGATGTAAAACAAGAGAAGTTTCTGAATTAGGCGGGTTGTCTAATAATTTTAAATTTAGCTCTGTTGCTTTAGCAATTAGNGGAATGGCNTCTTTNGGNCTNCCNGGNACNAGTGGATTTATTGCTGAAATCATGGTTTTTATGGGAGGCTTTGCTGAATACAGTATTCTGACTTCCATTTCAGTTTTTGGTGTTGTGTTAGCTGCNGGATATATTTTATGGATGTTACAACGAGTTATATTTGGAACTTCCAATAAAGATTACACTAAACTAACAGATTTAAATATTGTAGAAAAAATCCCTGTACTTATATTACTTTTCTCAATTTTATTTATTGGAATTTATCCAAAATTTATTACTGATGTATTAAATATTGGACTTAACGAAATTATAAATTTATCAGGATAAATGAATGTTATCACCAATTAATATAGAAGATATAATAAATATATTGCCTGAATTAATAATATTATTTACAGGATCCATTATTCTCATTAATGGAGTCACTTCCAGATCAAATAAAATTTCTTATTATATAGCTATTTCAGGAACTTTTATTGGAATTATAACTAAGTTAATTCTTATTTTTGTTTTATATGAAAATATGAATTATGAAAGTATATTTATGGGCACTCTTGTTGCAGGAAGTTTGGAAAGTTTGTTTTCGCTTATATTCTTGATTGCATTATTTGTTTGCTTAAATATGACTAAATACTACCAGGCCCAAATTACTTCTTTTAAGTCGGAATTTTATGGATTATTAATGTATTCTACGGCTGGCATGATGTTACTTGCCAGATCCAATGAAATGATAACAGCTTACGTATCTTTAGAACTGGCAACATTGCCGTTGATAGCACTAGTTGCTTTAGGGAAAGGTAAATTATCTAAAGAATCAGGGCTGAAATATTTAGTTTTAAGTGCAGTAAGTACAAGTTTCTTTTTATTAGGTGTTGTATATATTTATGCTTTAACTGGAACTACATTCATATCTAGCGTGAATCCTGAGATTAGTATTCATTATGGAACTATATTTCAAAGTATTTCTCATGCTCATGTGAATTTCCCTTCAGATTTATTTGTTTCAGTTTCTTCTTTGAGTATTTCAAATATTATTATTCTCATATCTGTGATATTTATTTTTATAGGTTTATTGTTTAAATTAGGTGTTTTCCCTTTCCATTATTGGATTCCAGATGTATATGAAGGTGCTCCTACCCCTATTACGATGTTTTTGTCAGTAGCAAGTAAATCTGCAGGTATTGCAATTTTACTTAGAATTGTTTTAAGTATTTTTGACATTTCAGATGTTTCAGACCCTTCATGGCATTCTGTTTTAAATTGGCCAGATATTAGTTTATCTATTGCTGTATTAAGTGTTTTCAGCATGTTTGTAGGGAATATTTTAGCAATTAAACAGAATAGCTTGAAAAGAATGTTGGCATATAGTTCTATNGCACAGGCAGGTTATATTTTAATAGGGTTTGTTGCTATATTAAGTTCGACACAAATAAATGACGCTGTATATAATTCTTCTGTNATGGTTGCGTATNTTTTTGGCTATATGTTCACAAATCTAGCAGCATTTTATTCCATGGGTGCAATTAAACAAAATTTAGATTCATATAATTTTAATCAATTTAAGGGATTAGGAAGAATCGATTTTTGGAATTCTTTTGTTCTCTCAGTTTCTATGTTGTCTCTTATTGGAATACCGCCAACTTTAGGATTTATAACAAAACTATTTTTATTTAGTTCTGGGATAAATTCAGGATTTACTTGGTTAGTTATATTTGGTTTGATAAATACTGTTATTTCAGCTTATTATTACCTTAGAATTATTAAAGTGTTGTATTTGGAAAAAAATGAGTCTTCTTTTAATGCTCAACTACAAGTAATAAAAGTTTCTAAATTGGCTATATTACTTCTGATATCTATTGTTATTTTTGGAGTGTATCCTGATCCAATTTTTGATTTCTGTTATGATGCTATAAATTCAGTAATTAATTAATTTGAAACTAAATAAATTATGTTAATAGGTATAATTTCAAAAGCTGGGATAGAAAAATCATTAGACCTTGCAAGCNAAATAGCAGATAAGATTTCAATGGNNCATGATNTATGGGTATCTGATGTAGATGATATAGANACTTATAGATCTAAATTNAAAGATACTCAATTAGTTATTACTCTTGGNGGTGATGGGACTATCTTAAGAGTTGCGAGATCTATTAGTAGNTTTGAAATCCCTATTTTGGGAATAAATTTAGGCAGGGTAGGNTTTATGACTGAAATTCCTTATTNTGATTCTTTAANAATACTAGANGAAGTATTGAAAGATATTAATAAATTTAGAATTGAAAAGAGACTTATGCTTAAAGCTACCGGGNTATCTAATAATCAGAAATTTGAATTAAATGCATTGAATGATATTGTTTTAGGGCATCAATCGGTTTCACGTCTAATGGATATAGATGTTTATGTTGATTCTGAATTGATGGCAGAATATAGAGCAGATGGGATTATAATATCTTCACCTTCAGGAAGTACTGGATATTCCTTAGCTGCTGGAGGCCCAATTATAACCCCTGAACAGAAACTGATGTTAATACAACCTATAGCTCCGCATATGAGCTTAGATGTTGGAGTCATTGTCCCTGATCATTCTAAAATTTCTATTAATATTGCAAGNCCAAANAAAGCTGTAGTNAGTGCTGATGGTTTTGATGAAGTAGTACTTGGGGAAAAAGATAAAATAGATGTTGAGATAAGCAAACATGTAACAAGATTTATAAGGTTAAAAAGCCCATCGGATTTTTATAAACAATTAACATCTAGATTGAAAAGAGATGTGCTTAAAAATGAATAATTATTTACAAGGTGATATAATTNTTAGCGACAATTTTCANTAAATGTTTTTTTAAAGGATTAATTCATGAGAAATATTTTTTTTGGTTTGATTNCATTNATTATGATTATTGGGTGTAGTGCATCAGATAATCAGTCAAANAAAACTGAAGAGATTNCAAGTCCNCCACCNCCTGCAAAAGTANCTGGAGATTTGAAAACCGAAAAAGAATTATCAGCNCAAGAAACTAAAGANAAGGGTANNTTGGTANAAATTCAAATGNTAGATGCTGGAGANACTTATCTTTANGAACCTGCCAATTTAACATTTAAANNNGGCGANAAAATAACTTTTAAAATAACATCTGAANCNGAGTTTCATACATTCACAATTGATGAATTAGATATATATGAAACTGCNGATGCTGGTGAAAGNTATGAATTTACAATNACATTTGAAACNGCTGGAACATANAGATTATATTGTGTNCCTCATGAGACATTAGGAATGATCGGAGAAGTTACTGTTCAGTAGTTNTGTAATCANTCTTTGAGNNTGTGGGNTAACTTATNNCCATTTNTATGNTTTCGNTTTAANAAGNAAATCATCTACTATTGAAGCATTTCCTGCTATAATCCCATCACTGTATAAGCCTGCTTCGTTCCCATTTCTATCTACTATTTTACCACCTGCTTCTTTGATCTGGATTATTCCTGCTATTTGATCCCATATATTTAATTTGTAGCATATAAATAAATCAGATCTTCCACTAGCCAAATAAGAAAGACTTAAACCTGCAGACCCTGAAATTCTTAATCCTATAACATCAGAATAAATTTCTTGTATAAAATCAATTGTTTTTTGACTCCCTAGTCCAGAACCAGGTATTTCTACAGATAAAAAAGAATTATCGAATTTATTTTTATCTGATACTTTAAATTTTTTGTTATTTACATAAAAACCATTATCTTTCACTGCATGGAATATTTCTTTTCTATTAGGATCATATGTAAATCCGGCTAGTATTTTATCACCATATGTTAAGCCCAACACAATACAGTAATGAGGATGTCCATAAAAGAAGTTTTTTGTACCATCAATTGGATCTATAACCCAATTATAATCATCATTTAACAATTCACCTCCATTTTCCTCTCCGATAATGTTGTGATGGTTAAAATTTTTAATAATTTGATCNGATATAAAATTTTCAATATCTATATCAATTTTCGTGACTATATCTTTTTTTGCTTTAAAAATTGGTTTTAAATCAAAATTTTTAGATTGATTNAAAATATTACCTGCTGANAATAAAATTTCAATTATTTGATCATTAAAAGGTTTCCCATTTTTNGTGCTTGGGATAGAAAAGTTTTTACTCATTTATTTTGGCTTCTATTAATTCAAATTCAACTTGTTTGTTATTTATTAAATTTCTGATGTGTCTTTGTTTTGTAGATAATTTACTTTTATTAGTTTTGAATTCGACTAAAATTATCTTATCTTCATTGAATTGAATTCCATCAATTGGATTACCCAAAAATTTAAAATCTTTTGAATTGTATGGGTAGCTTTGTTCAAGGGGAAAAAACTCTTCACTTATTTGACCATATTTGGTGCTTANGCTGATCTTATCTGATGTTGTTTTGGTAAGATTTTTTTGAAGTGTAGATATTTTATTTTTGTAATATGATTGTGATAAAAATAAAATGATTAAAATTAANAATATAGTTATTGATAGGATTATATTTAAATCAAGCATACAGATCTCTCTTAAAATAAATTTTGTAAATATTCATTTAATTTAGCTATATGTATAATATCAAAATTGAGTTCATGTTTTTTAAAAATTTCAATTTCACTTTGCAATTGAACATCAATTATATTTCTTAACCCATTTGAATCAGAATTTACTTTCCACTCTGCATCTTCTGNTGTTGTGTAAATTANAATATGATACACATNTNGAATCTTTTTTTTTGTGTAATTCACCCGTAGTATGTAGATAGGCAGGTGCAAAATCAATAAAGTATGGAATTTGCTGTTTATGCATAAATTTTTTGATTATTTCTTTTTCTATACTAATCNTTTCTTGAAATTTATCGAATTCTTTTTTCTTATTATAATTTTCACTAAATATTAAAAATGATATATATTTCAAATTTTTTATATTTGAAGAGACAGGTAGTTGAAATTCATTTAATGAAGGTAATAATATATTGTGTTTGCCATACTCATTTTTGGCTAATTCAACATTAGGTTGTGTGAATGGATTAAATTCTAATCCTTTTTGAGATTCTATAAATGACAAACTGGTAATTATCAATTGTATTGCGTATATAAAAACCCCCAAATTTTCATTTCCAATATTATTTAATATTATTGATTGAGTTAGTTTTTCATTGTTTATTTCCGCTAAAGAATATTTATTGTTTTTAAAAAAAATATTCACTATATCATGTCTGTTTTTCAACTTTTTTAAATCTGAGTTAAGAGGAATTAAGTATCTATTGTTTTTAGCTAATGATTCTGAAATCATTTGTTGTACCCATAATAATTTTGGATCTTTTTCATTTGACGAGAGTAAATTCACAATATCAATTTTACAATCTAACATCTTTGATAAGTAATTAATTAAATTAATTAAAGAATGATTATTTGTTTTGATAATAGAATTTTTAAATTTTATAACTGATTTAAGCATTTTTTCAATGTTAACACCAGAAACAGCAGCTGATATTAGTCCGGTATAGGTAAAAGCTGAAAATCTTCCTGGTATATAGGGAGGATTACAGAATATTTCTTGGAAATTATTAGATTTTGCAAAATTATATAAATCAGAACCATAATCAGTTATAGCTATAAAATTATTCGAAATATCAGGAATGTTCATTAAATTTTGCATTATTGTTTTTGTTTCCACAGATTTGCCGCTTTTTGAAACAAAAAAAATAAGAGTTCTTTTGTAATTATTAATTACATCCTTCAAATCACGGTCCTGAGTACCATCTATGAAATAAAATTTAGGTTTAAATGATTGTTTATTATCATGAAATCCTTCAATTGTTTTTTCTTTATTTATCCACTGTTCTTTTAGTAATAATTCTGGAAGAATTNTACTTGCGCCCATTCCTATAAAAATAAATTGATCATAAGATTTTGATTTATTTACAAAATCANTAATTCCTTNGATTTGTCTTAGCATAAATTCAGGTGNATCTATCCACCCCANAAAATTTTGTAATTCTAAATGATAGGGTATTTTTTTNTGAGGATTTAATAATTCGTAAAGAAAATTTTGGATTTCTTTATAGTTATCGTGCTTTGAATTGTCTAATTGTTTTTTTAAATGTTCTGATATTTCGTAATTTATCATTTAAGNTTTNTTATTATTTTCTTTGATTTAGGATACATTATAAATATTAATAAACTAGCAAGAACTAATGGAATAGAAAGCATTTTAAAATAAGTTATTGTGTTGTAGTTACCAACAATTATTCCTGCTAAGCTTCCGGAAAAAGATCCTATTATTTGTCCTAATCCATACATTAAAGCAAATGAAGTTCCCTGCATTCTTTTAGGAATAATGCTACCTAACCAATTNCCTAAAGATGGNTCNCTAAANGAGNTTAGAAATGAAATCAAAGAAAATATAATTATTAAGTAATTAAGATNGTTGAAAATTANNATAAANAATAANCCTGAAATTAAACAGGNAATTATTAAAATATATTTCCTGTTATTATTTGAGTCTAANTGCCCCCCAATGAAAGATCCGAAACCTCCCATTATGATGATTAATGAAGATANTATTGAAGTANAAAAATCTATGTCATTTATATTCTGCCATTGATTCATAATAGATGTATTAATAAATACAGCTANCATAAGCAGTAATCCNGAAATACCAAAATCTTTNAATGATGCAAATAAGTATATTGGATAAGAGTTTTTTATATCTAATTTGTATTTTTTNNTATTTTTAGNNGTAGATTTTGTATAAGTTAAATTTAATATTTCTTTATCAAAATAAATAAACATTATAGGTATAGTCAGAAATCCATAAAGTAAATATGAGATTTGCCAGGAAAGTGCGCTAGAAATATTAATAAAAAACCAAGGGGCGAGAGAAATGCCTATTGCTCCCCCAAGACCATGATAACCAAATGATTTACCAGGGTTGATAGTATATTTTGTAATTGCACTTAATCCTACAGGATGATAGATTCCAGATCCGATTGCTAAAATCATTATGCCTATAGTGAACATATTTGTATTATTTGAGATTGATAATACTAAACATCCAAGTGTTGATAATGCTCCAAATAGAATTATCCAATATAAAAAGTTTGATTTATCACTTAATATTCCAGCAGAAACACCAGATACACCTCTTAAAATACTGGATAAGTTATATATAAACCCCATAGTTAGGATACTAATATTAAGATTGTCTGAAACAAAATATAAAGTTAATCCAAAAATAATATGGGCAGAATCGCTTAATGCATGTGCATAAGATAAGTATAAATTTAATCTAAATTCTTTATTCATATAATTATTATTTATTTGTGAATGTTATCATCCTATGTTGACTAATGATATCTTTAATGAGAAACTATTTTACTGTCAAAATTAGAATTTTTATAATTTATTATATTAAATATAGATTCATCCTCATGTGCTCTCTTATATTAATATTTTATTAATAGGATAAACTGTGCCTAACCCAACAACTCATTTATTATTACTGTATGATCAAGTGTTAAAGCCTAATGACAGATATTTCATTGAAAATTTTGAATATATTTTATTAGGAGCTGTTTCCCCTGATCTTAGAGTGATAACTAAATCTGACAGAAAGGATTATCATTATTTTGATTTAAATTCTGGTATCAAAGGTGATGGAATTAAAGGATTTATAAAAAATACTATTGATTTTAGTGGTTTGGTGAAAAAGAATATAAATACAAATAATTTTATAAGAGGATATTTTTCGCATCTTATTGCAGATGAAAATTGGACTATAGATGTATTTAGAAAAATATTTATGAATAAAAGTATATTTCCTGATTTTTCTGAAGCTTTACTTTCAGATAGGGCTTTGCAGATATATTTAGATATAAAAATTAACAGGGATAATATTGATTTATATCAATATTTAAAGCATGTTGATATAAATTTAATTTCTTTACCTCATAATATTGAGAAATTAGAAATCAACCAATGGATTACATTTTTATCTGATTTAAATTCTAAGTATGGGGGAAATCCTTGGAATCGTTTGAACTTTATGGCACAAAGGTTAGCAAAATCACATAAATCTAATAAAATATTAGATTTATGTGATTCTTTTATGGCTGATATTGATAAAAATATAAATAATATTTTAGATAGATTGCCAAAAAATACTTTGTCTAATTATATTACCGATACTAAAGATAATATAAATAAAATATTTCATGAATATAAATATGATTAAAGTTGTAAGAAGTTTTTAAGAATTAAAATAATATCAAATATGTTTTTTTATTGATATGCTAAATAAGAGCCAATGGATTTATCGAAATTAACTAGTATAATGGTTAATACAGAATTGATGTAATCGCATTTAAATTCTGAGTTTGTAAGAATAAAAAACAGGTAGATTAAATGAATTATGCAGATATAGAAAAATTAATGAATCCAATAATTAAAAATTTCAAAGTTTATGATGCTATGCCATCTAATGAAACTTTAATTCAGAAATATTCTATCAATTCAGAAAAAATTGTTAAATTAAATGGTAATGAAAATCCATTTGGACCTGCTCCCGAAGTTATAGATAATTTGATTAACATTCCTATAAATACTTATCCCGATCCTGAATTAATTAGATCAAGAAAATCTTTATCTGAGTATACTGGTTTAAATATTGAGAATATCGTTGTTAGTTCTGGTAGTGATGAATTGATCGACCTTTTTTTCAGGATATTTGTCACTCCTGGAGATGAAGTTTTAGACTTTACTCCTACTTTTGGAATGTATGCAGTACGTGCAGGATTAGCTGGAGCTAAAATTGTCCCTGTATCTAGAAATATTGATTTTGAATTAGATTATGAATCTATTAAGCAAAATGTAAGTGATAAAACAAAAATAATCTTTTTAGCTTCTCCAAATAATCCCACTGGTAATGAGAGTACCTTAGAAGATATAGAATTCCTTTTAAGTTTAAATAAAATATTAGTGGTTGATGAAGCATATTTTGAATTTGCTAAATCTACTTATGCAAACTTAGTTGAAAAATACAATAATTTGGTGGTAATACGTTCAATGAGTAAATGGGCAGGACTTGCCGGATTGAGAGTAGGTTATGGTTTGATGTCAAAAGAGTTAGCAAAATTACTTATGGGAGTCAAAAATCCTTATAATGTCAGCACCGTAGCTGAAGAATCCTTAATTGTTTCTTTAAAATATGTAGATAAATTAATGGAAAAAGTGGATGAAATAATAGTACAAAGGGAGAAATTAAGTGATGCATTGGATCAAATTGATCAAATTAAAGTATATCCATCTAAAGCTAATTTTTTATTGTGTAAATTAGCTGACAATGATATACAAACTATTAATAATTCATTACTAAATGAAGGGGTATTTGTCAGATTGTTTGCAACTAAGGGACTTGAAAAATGTTTCAGGGTATCTATTGGTTCTGCTGAAGATAATGAATATTTTTATACAAAATTGCAAAAAGTTTTAAAAAGTCAATAATATATTAAATTTTTAGCAATTGAAATGAGCATTAAGAAACAAAAAAGATATTAACAAAACTGTGATTGATGTGGATTTATATTCTTAAGGTTGCCAATATAAAAACCTTTCCTAATTGACTTTTTAAAGATTTTATTTTTTTACTTATGGGATTACAAGTCAGATAATAATTCATTTGAATATGTAAATAAATTAGGGGTTCCACCGCTATGAATGAAAATAACACTACTATCTCTATCAATTTTATTTGAATTAGCATATTCAATTAATCCAGACATTGCTTTTCCGGTATAGATTGGATCAAGAAAAATAGCTTCTTTTTCCGCTACAAGTTTAATTGCATTAATACTTTTTTCTGTTTGAATTCCATAGCCTTGCCCATAAAAAGATAAATCCCAATTTAAATCTTTATAATCTAGATAATCCAATTTTAATTTGTTATTAGATTTTTTATTTAAATAATTTAAAGCTTTATTAGTTATTTCTCTTATGTTCCTCATTCTCGGTTGTAGTCTTGGCCCAATACCAGTTATTTTCCAATGTGTGAAGTTAAGAATCTTTTTTGCTAATGCTAATCCAAGATATGATGAACCGGAAGCTTGAAAGATATGAATTTTTTTCAACCCTAATTTTTGAAATTGGTTATTTAATTCCAAAGCTGTATTTAGGTAAGATATTACGGCAGCTATTTCGTTATATTCTTCTGCAACTGTAATATATGGTTTATAACCTTGTTTTTTTAGTTTGTTACCATAAGCGATTGCTTCCTGATGTAAGATTTGTTCATTTGTTGTATCTGAGTAAATAATTTTTATATTCATTAGATGATTGAGTAAGTGATTTCCTTGCATCTCAGTTTTTAATTCTTTACTCATAAGATTCACAAGTTTTATATTATTTATATTAGCTGCAGCTGCCCATAATCTAGCATTATTTGAAACTCCCATATTAGCATTTACTATAATGTCAAAATTATGTTTTTTTATGTATCCGAATCTAAATTCTAAATGGCGTACTTTATTCCCTCCAAATGCTAATCCTGTTAGATCTTCTCTTTTAACAAATAGTTTTTTTATATTTAAAGCTTTAGAAAGGGTAGGGCATTCGTGTAGAGGAGTAGGTAAATTAGCGAATTTTATTCTGTTAATTATAGATATTTGTTTATTTAATTCTTTAGTTAACATTAACTTATATACTTTTAATTTTTATAGTATATTCTTCTATCAACGGATTAGCTAAGAATTGTTCACAAGCTTCATTAACTTTTGATTCACATTCTTTTTCGTTTTCTGCATTAATAAATAATTCTATATATTTTCCAACAGATACATTTTCAACCTGATCATAACCAAGGTTTTTTAGTCCATTTAATACTTGTGTACCTCTTGGATCATTAACAGCTTTTTTAGGTGTAATTTGAATTTTTACTGTAAATTTCTGCATAGTTTAATCTAAATGACCTTTTTTGGCATAAAATGGTGACAATGTCGGATTATTTAAAAATACATCAATAAATTTCCAAATTCTTTCCGTATCAAATTCATCCAATCTATCAATATAATTCCACGCTGTGAGTGAAATTAAATTATCCATATCGTTGTAAGGAGCAATTGTTATTTCACTCACATTTGAACCTACAAAGGTTGATTTGAGTTGTTCTACAATTTCTTCGGGAGCTCCTTGTTTATAATGGATCATTATTCCCCCTCTAGCAAGGTTACTTAATGTGCATTCGTCAGCTAAAATATCATCATGATATCCCCAACTGACTGGACAACCCCATTTTTCATCTAAAAAAGGTCCGGATGTAGCAGGTTTACTTGTGTAGGGGTCATGAGGTACATCAATATTCGGTAAAATGCCCCATCCCATATTACTTACATATTCCCAATCCCCTTCTGGGATATCATTGTTCCAAAATTTCAAAGGCAATCCTGGAAGGACTAATCCTAAAATAAATAACAGTCCTATTGCACCAATACTTGAAAAAGCTAAAATTCTTCTAATTTTTTTTGTTTTTTGTCTTTTTTCTCTATTTATTCTTTTTTGGATATTCTTTTTATATTTTTTTGTATTTTTATTCAATTATAATTTC
>NZNN01000021.1 GCA_002694895.1 Chloroflexota bacterium | reverse complement strand
GAGAGGCCCATTCACTAAGCCATTTGTTTTTTAAATCAGAAATTTTATTAATATTATTATTAGAATCTTCTCTACCTTCTTCTCCTAATACACTCTTGATTTCATCTATTAATAACTCAATTGTTAATTTAGTATCTCCAGTTAAAATAACATCTGCAAAAAAATCTTTATTAATATCTTCGTAATTATCAGAGTTATGAATTATAAATTTAGAACTCTGATCAATATTTTGACCATAAGGAGTTATTGTCATACTTGTTCCTAAAGCTAAAATAACATCAGCATTATCAAGCCATGTTCTTGCCTGAAGAGTTGTTGTTTGAACTCCTGCTCCTAAAGCGAGTGGATGATCTTCATTTATTGCCGATTTTCCTGGCATAGTAGTATAAACCGGTATTTTTGTTAACTCTGCCAAAATTTTTAACTGATCAGAAGATCTAGAAAAAAGTACTCCCTGCCCTGCAATTATCATCGGGTTTTTTGCATTAAGAAGATTAGAAACTGCTAATTTAACATCTGTTTTAGAGGGGGTATGATATGCCTTCACTGGCGATTTATAATCATCAATATTAATATTAATTTCTGATGCAGATATGTCAGCCGGGATTTCTACAACTACAGGTCCCGGACGCCCGTTCCTAATGCTATGAAAAGCTCTTCNCATTACATCAATGATTTGATCGGGTTGTGTAATACATTCTGCGTTTTTCACAATACCTTTATAATTAGCTGTAGCATTAAAATTGGGTCTTACTGAAATCTGATTCAAAGGTGGGGCTCCAGGAAGTATTAAAACAGGGATATTATCAGCATACGCTTGGCTTACACCTCCCATACTATTCTCAGCTCCCGCCTGGCTTTGCATAGAAAAAACGCCTATTTTTTCTCTATCACTTGTTCGGCTATACCCATCAGCAGCCATCATAGCACCTCTTTCATGCCTAAACATAATTGGTCTAATGCCAATTTTAGATAAATCTTCAATCAGGGGATTATTTGGGAAACAAGAAATCCAATCAATATTTTCTTTTTTTAATATTTGAGCTATTGCTTCAGAAACATTCATTTTAAAAAGGCANATCTCCTGAACTCACAATAAATGACTGAGACGTTGAACAACTTTCTCTAATTTTTTTTACAGGTTGATATTCAGGTGAGTCATTCCATTCATTTAGGGCATCAATAGAAGGAAATTCTAACACGACACATCTTCCTTTTGGATTCCAATCCCCACTTCGTGTAATTATTTCGCCTCCTCTAACTAAGTATTTACCTCCGTATTTATTTATAGTATCTGGAACTAATTTCATATATTCTTCATACTTTTGTTGATCATTAACTACAATATCGCTTATTACATAAACTTTCATATAAATTATTTATCCTTAAAACAATGAAATATGTGTTCCGGCTAATAATACAAAAACTAATATAACCGTCATTAGACCGCCAAACAAACCTAATAAAGTTAAAGGGANAGCCTCTAAACCTAATTCAGACAAATCCCATAAACCAATTTTTTTTCCGAGACTTTCTAATAACCCAGCTAATTTTTCCATAAGATACTCCTTATAATTTNATTATAGATGAGGCAGAATTNCCTTTGAGAAAAATTCTATACTATTTTTATGATCTTTAATAGACATATCTCCTAATCTNAAATTAGAAATCAACCCTCCTATTTCAAGTTCTTTNAGTTTAAGAATTTCTTTTAAAACAGTTNCAGGAGATCCGNATATAACAGCATGTTTCAATGTNTTTCTAGGGTCATCCAANGCTTGTTTTATAGATTTATTTTCATCCGNGGTATTCAAATTATTTCTTGATCCTGAAATATGTGTTTGCATATTTATAAAAGCCTCTGTTGCAATAGATTCTGCNTGATCATCAGTTTCTGCAACGACAATATTTCGCCANANCCATGAATGCTCCAAATTATTATTTATAAAATTATCATCATAATTATTCTCTCTAAGTGTAGCTTTATAGCTTGTCAAAAACTTTTCAGTATTTTCATATGTATGTGCAACAAGCATAATTGGTCTACCATTTTTTGCCATCTCATTAACAGTATTTAAAGATGCACAAGCTCTGATTACGCTAGGACCGTTTGATGTATATATTTTTGGTCGTATTTCAGGAATATCGAAATTCCATATTTTNCCATTGAATTGCTTTATGTCACCATTCCATATCCCAACCAAATTATTTTCTAATTCCAATAATCTATCTTGAGCTTCTTCTGGATCTANCCCAAATCCTCTGTATTCGAAATAGTTAAATGCACTACCTCTTCCAATACCAACTATCAATCTNCCTTTACTTAAGTTATCTAATAANGATATTTGTTCNGCTAATTTNACAGGATGATAAAAAGCTCCCTGNAAAGCTCCAAATCCTATTTTAATATTTTTTGTTTTAGCAATTAATGCTGCTGCAAAAATCAACGGATCAGTATACGCTACAGTACCATCAAAATGATGCTCTCCCAGCCATACAGAATGGAAACCAAGTTCCTCAGACAAAACTCCAATTTCTAAACATTCATCTATTATCTTAGAATCAGTTTCAGAGGAATTACTCTGATGAAATAAAAAATTACCTACTTTCATATATATATAGTATTTAATAATCTATTAAAATTACAACATATAATAATTACTAATTTGTATGAAAGATAGAAATCTACTGATTGAAAAAACAATTGCTGAAGACAAAGATATACTTCTATGGGAATTTCTAAACCTTACAGAAATTCTAAAATGGAAAACTCATGAAAATAAAGCTTGTAAAAAAGTACATAAAAAATGGGNACATAAAGAATGGGCAGACAGACTAAAAATACCAAACCCTAATAACTATAAAGAATACNATTATTTTAATCCTGCGAAAACTGATCAATTTGATATAACTAAAAAAATCGCAGATCTTTTATATGATATTGAAGTAGNAATAGAAAAATACTACATAAATAGAAATGGCAACAAATACCATAAACTTTCTNAATTTTACATTTGGTTTACGAANGTAAAAGAATTAAACTTAACCACTAAATTAAATCAAGAATTCCCATCAAATCAAAGTATAGAAAGCTTAATAGATAGCATTGATTTGTAAAAAAATTCTCAATCAAAATTTAAATGTTCTTTTTAAAGAAACCAAAAAAATTAAAGCATTTGCAATAACCCATANCCAAAAAACAGACTGGTATAAAAATTCCTTAGAGTTGATATAAATTAATATTACAGANGTAATCCCCCAAACTGAGAATAAAAAGATAGCAAGAAATCTATAATTTTTAACTCTTAATGGGTGAACATATTTTATGGGGAGAAAAGTACATATCAAAGATACAATCACAACAAACAAATTTACAATTTGCTCAGTTTGAAGAATATAAAAATACAAAATCAATAAATTCCATAAAGCCGGAAAACCATTAAAATAATTATCTTTTGTTTTTTGGTTAATATTTGCAAAGGTATAACATGAGGCTACTAAAATCAAAATACAAATGGGATAAGAAATTGCAGCTGGTAAAAATTGAAATTTTATAATTATTATCACTGGNACAATAACATAGTTAAAATAATCAACAATTGCATCTAAAATTACTCCATCAATCCTTGGAGCATACTTTTTAACTTCAAATCTTCTCGCTAAAAACCCATCTGTTCCATCTATAAACAAAGATAATCCAAGATAAAAAAATGCATCTTTTAAGTTTTCTTCATATACTGCTGCAAGGGCAAAAAACCCGCATACCATACCAATAGTTGTATAAATATGTACGGAATATGCTCTTAANANTNNTTTATTCATTTTAATNTAATTANTAATTCATTACATATTAGTCTATAGATCTTTGATATTGAAGCGACCACACTCTANTTTCAATTTATTCACCTCTAATATTAATTGGNGNAAACAACTTAACCATAATCTACCTCAATCTTTGATAAATTTATAAGGAACTAATACAGGGGTTTTTGATTTATACGATTGATACACATTATTTCCTCCCCATCTTTCATCTGCTTGTTTTTCNAAAAGTCTCACACCTGAAATATAATTTAGCATTACAAATACAAAAATTGGNGAAATCAAGCCTAACCAACCAAACCCAGAATAAACAGAAATCCCTATTATAGCTATTCCAGTCCAAATCAAAATTTCACCAAAATAATTTGGGTGNCTTGAATATTTCCATAAACCAGANTGGATAAACTTCCCANCATTGGATTCGTTGCTTTTAAATTCACTTTTTTGTCTGTCNGACACTACTTCAATAAGAAATCCAATAACCCAAATTAAAACACCGATTATATCCAAAATTCCAAAATTATTATTATTATTAGAAGTAAGAATAGTTAACGCCCCAAACAGTGTAAACAAAACCCATAATCCTTGTAAATTCCATGTGAGGAAAAAGACTAAAAGGTCTTTTTTTATAGTTGTAAATCTACTATCTTCTCCTGCTTTTCTTATTCTAAAAAATAAAAAAGAACCTAATCTTAAAGCCCAAATCACTATTAAAATTAATACAATCAATTGCCTTAAATTTTTAGAATCATTCATAAAAAAAGCTAATATAGATACTGTTATAAAAGTAACAGACCCAGTCAAATCAAAAAAATGTTCAGTAGATAACAAATATGAAGGGATAAAAACAATCCATTGAAGAAAAAATATGATTATCGTACATAACAAAAATAAACTTAATGATCCGTAAGAAACNCTGTTTTCATCAACAAAAGTAGTTAAAACAAAAGCAAATACAATAATTATTAATGATAATAATAAATTCTTAATTAAAGGCAAAATGTAATATTAGATGAAATTAAATTATCGCAAGTATTATATACAAACACAAAAACAATTAACATTTAATTTGATATTAAATGTTAATTTCCAAAAACTGATTTAATTTATTAATATCCTTTAAATCTTTATCATAATGAAACACTTTAATATTTAGAGATTCTGCTGAACGTNTCGCTTCCAAGTTGTGTTCAATATAAACTAAATCTTNCNCGGCCAAATCAAATTGTTCTAATAAAATTTTATAATAATTTGGATTTGATTTTTCAGGATTATGTTTTAAAGTAAAAACTTCATAAGGTATTTTATCTAACCCATGTTGTATAAATTCTTCGTTATTGGCACCTGTCAGTACAATTTTTCTGTTTGGATAACCATCTAATATTTTCAATAAAGGTTCATACATACCCTTGCCTGGAATTATCAGTGTATTTATTGCATCTACCAAAATAACTTTCATAATTTTAAAGCAAAATATATGTTGCGGCTCCTGCTAAATATCCTATAAGAGCCAAAAAACTTATTTTCCTGATATACCATATAAAATTAATTCTCAAAATACCCATAACGGCAACTCCAGCTGCTGATCCAATAACTAATAAACTACCACCTGTTCCTGCACAATAAGCTAAAAATTCCCAAAACACACCATCCATTGCATAATCACCACTAGAGGTAATTTCATACATACCCATAGCTCCTGCAACCAAAGGAACGTTGTCTAAAATCGCCGACAAGAATCCTATGAAAATATTAATCAGATATATATTACCAATCAGATCATCAAGAATAGTAGCTAGACTATTTAAAATACCACCTGATTGTAAGCTTCCCACTGCAAGTAAAATTCCTAAAAAGAAAAATACAGTGGAAGCTTCAATTTTTGAAAGAGCTCCAGGCACTGTTAATGAATGTTTATGAATATTATCTTTACCCCTATGTATAATTTCTGTAACTACCCATAAAAATCCTAAACTTAGTAACATGCCCATATAAGGAGGTAAATGAGTAATTGTTTTAAAGACTGGTACAAATAATAAACCTAATACCCCAAGAGTAAAAATAATATTTCTTTCGTAAGGAATTACATCTTTTGCTTTCCCTTCCTTTACATTTGCTGGTCTCTCTATATTTTGTCCTCTATATTTAAAAGAAACATAAATTAATGGCACTATAATACAAACCGCACTTGGGATAATAATAGCAGGGATAATATTCAAGGATATCTGTCCTCCTACCCAAAGCATTATGGTAGTTATATCTCCAATTGGAGACCATGCTCCTCCTGCATTCGCAGCCAATATCATAATTCCTGCAAAGAATAATAATTGCTCTCTTGATTTTATTATTTTTTGCAACAATGCTGCCATGACTATAGCTGTTGTCAAATTATCTAATACAGCAGAAAAGAAAAACGTTATTGTAGATAATATCCATAATAATTTTACAGCGTTAGTAGTTTTGATTTTATCAGTTATTATTCTGAAACCTTGATGAGAGTCGACCAATTCAACTATAGTCATCGCGCCTAATAAAAAGAATACTATTTCACCTATATCAACCAAATGATGAGCCAATTCTTTATCAATAATTTTATAATCTGAAAAAGAAACTAATATAGTCCAAGTTAATACTCCAGTGATTAGAGCAGTGGCAGCTTTATCAATTTTAAATTTATGCTCAAAAGCTATGAAAAAATAACCTAAAGAAAAAACACTTATGAGTAAAATTTCCAAGTTGTATTACCTATTTGAATATATTAGATTTCTATATTATCAACTAAATTATATTGATTAACAATTATTTATCAGTCCTTATAATTGATAATCAATTGATAAAAATTGGCTGTGTCCAAGCTTTATGTCCCGTTGAATTAGTAATGACAGCCCTTACATATTTTTCCTGACCTTTAATTTTATATATGGGATTTAAATCCCATGTTTCATGAAGAACTATTCCATATTGGCCAACAAATTGCGTCTTAAATTTATAATCAGAAAATAAAATTGGTACTGAAGATATTTGGATTGGATTTGTATCTATATCTAAACTTATTTCTTTTTTATTAATTAAAATATCTGAAATAAATACACCTGTTGAAGAATAAAAATTTCCTTTTGCAAAATTATCTAATATATCATCCTGATTTCTTGTTTCAGATTTAACCATAATCCATCCTCTACCTGGGTTGGATAAAAGGCTACTAAAATTTTTATAATGATGTGAATCATCAGTAGCGACTCCATATATTAATTTTCCATTAGATAATAAAAAATCCCACATTTCTTCCATACTTTTCACATCTTCACCCCCAAGATTATTAGTAGCTTTATCTCCATTAAAAACTTCGAAAAATTTCAATTCCTTAACTTTGTTAATCATTTCATGATTTACAGCCCATCTATAATTAGGATGATTTAATACAGCTATACCTCCGGCTGCGTGAATAGCATTGGTATTAGCTCTTATGGTATCAACCGGATCATTTCCATAAACGGGTTCTACATAAGAATTTATTCCAATAGCACCCATATGAATATTAAATG
>NZNN01000020.1 GCA_002694895.1 Chloroflexota bacterium | reverse complement strand
GACAATGCTGGAGAAACTAAAATATCGCTAGAAGTAAATGCAAGAGATGTTCAAATAGTACAAGATCCTCAGCAACAANANCGCTAGANNNAAANGCAAGAGATGTTCAANNAGTACNAGATCCNCNGCAACAACAANCTAATCCAAACCNNGAACAACAANCTAATCCACCGCAACAACAANCTAATCCANNNCAACAACAATCTAANCCAANCCNNNAACAACAACCATCTACAGAGCCTNGCACTGAAGACGATNCTGATAAATTGCCTTGGTAAAAAATAGTTCAAAAAAGGTTAAATAATTGACTCAAAAAACAAACAGTATTACTAATAATAAAATACCGAAACCTAACATAGCATTAAGAAATTTCAAATTTAATTCAAGAAAAAAACGTATTTGTTTTTTTACACAGCAAAATATGATACCTGATTACAAAGATACCAATGTAATTGGTAAATTTTTATCTCCAAATAAACAGCTNATTAGTGCTAGGAAAACTGGAACCAGTGCAAAAAACCAAAGATTACTCAGTACAGCAATAAAAAGAGCTCGATTTATTGGCCTTCTTCCTTATACCATTAACCATAAAGGTGTAGATGGTAATTGGATGGTAAGCTAATTTTTTATTAATTAATAAATGATAAAAAATTAATGTCAACAACTAATAATAAATACACTGACAAACGTCATAAAATTGCAAAAGATCCTAAGAAAAAACAAAGGAATAAATTTATACTTTTTGGAATTTTAACAATATCTTTTATATTTTTAATTGTTCTGGGAACTGGGTATGTAATAAGGTATATAATTCCTCAAGGCAAAACTGTAGTTCAGGTAGGTGANATAAAGTATAACAGAGCTGACATGTTAAAAATGTTAAGAGTAAAACAAAAAAATTCCGAAATGATNGGNTCTCAGATGAACAATAGTGAAGAAATCTTTAAAGCACTTCAAAATATGATTGAAAATGAAATTATAGATCAAATTTCGCCGAGNCTTGGAATAATTATTCCTCCTGAGCAAATAGACATTTATGTTAGAGATGTTTTTATGCCTTCATATAATAATGAAGAATCACCAGACCCTGTACAAATTGAAAGAGAATTTAAAGAAATTTTCAGTAATTATCTTACATCTGTGGGNTTGAGTGAAGAAGAATATAAAAAATTTACCCGCTGGAGCATGTTAAGAGAACAAATGAGACAATATATAGGTGAAACTGTCCCAACTGTAGCAGANCAAGTGTATTTGCATAGATTAATGATTTTACCAGATGATGAAATAGATATAATGAAAAAAAAATATGAGGATGGAACTCCATTNAAATATATTGTAAGAGAATTTTCTAAAGACAATGAAGAAGTAATAAGAAGAGGAGGTGAAATAGGGTGGGTTCCAAGAGGNATTTTCCCGGAATATGACTACATTATTTTTGATATAGAACCTGATTTACTGAGTGTTGAAGCTCAAAGTATAAAGAGCCCACCTCTTTTATATTTTTTTATGATATCTGACAAAGATCCTGCAAGACCTATAGCACTAGAAGAACTNGATCAATTAAAAACACAAGCTTTAAAAGATTGGTTAAATACTAAAAGAAAAGAATTTAATGTAAGTGCAAATTTCAATTCAGAAGTACATGGATGGCTTACAAAGCAACTTAGTGTGTCTACATTAAAAAAACCCGAGAAGAAAAAATCTAGACTACAAGAATTAGGAATTTTACAATAAAATTATGAAAAACTCTATTAACATTGCCATATTAGGCTTAGGAAATATAGGAACTGAATTTGTAAATGCATTAAATTTACAAACAAATTCAATCGAAAATTCTTTTGGTTACAAAATTAATATAAAAAAAATATTAATTTCAAATAAATCTAAAAAACGAACTGCTAATATTAATCATAATATCCTAACTACTAATCCAAATGAAATATTTGAAGATAATAGTATTAATGTAGTCGTAGAATTAATGGGGGGAACAAGTCCTTCNTACTCGTATGTTACCAATGCAATTAAATCAAATAAATCTATTATCACTGCAAATAAAGATTTAATAGCTTCTCATGGAAAAGAAATTTTTGAATTAGCCAAAGAAAACAATGTTTCTGTATTTTTCGAAGCAGCCGTAGCTTCAGGTACCCCTATTATATCAACACTTATCAGAGATCTTTCTACAGCAAAAATACAATCAATAAGAGCAATTATTAATGGCACAAGTAATTTTATTCTCACAGAAATGGATGAAAACAAAATGGAATTTAATGCTGCATTAGATCTTGCAAAAAATNTAGGATATGCTGAACCAGATCCAACTAATGATATCGAAGGTTTTGATGCTCGATATAAACTTGCTATACTTTCATCTCTATCATTTAATACCCAAATAAAAGTTAATGATATTTATGTAGAAGGAATCAAAAATATTGATACCACTGATTTTAATTATGCAAAAGAATTAGGTTATACAATTAAACTCTTAGCAATTGTTGAAAATTATAATAACGGTATTCTTGCAAGAGTACATCCTTCNATGATAAATATCACAACACCTCTTGCAAAAATTTCAGGTGCTTTAAATGCTATTGAAATTAAAGCTGATATGTTAGGAGAGCTTATCATTCAAGGGCCTGGTGCCGGAGCCGCGCCAACAACTGCAGCCATTCTCAATGATCTGATTTCTTTAATTAAAAATGAAGCTAATTCCATTCACTCAATTCCAAATATAAACAAAAAAATCCCATTAATTAATATAAAAAAATTAGAATCTAGATTTTATTTAAGATTTGTAGTTAAAGATCAACCAGGTGTTTTATCTAAAATGTCTAATATACTTGGTGAGAAAAAGATTTCAATCGCATCAGTAATTCAAAAAGAAAATCCGAATCTCAATAGTGGTGCAGAATTAGTTTTCATGACATATAAATCAACGCAATCAGCAATTGATGAAGCAATAAAAAAAATAGTCGAACTAGATATAGTTGAAGAACTTAAAAGTGTATTTAGAGTAGAATAATAAAACTATTCAGTAGTTTCTTTGTTTTCTGATAAATTTAAAGAATCAATACCTCTTCTCACTTGACCAATTATATCTGCTAATCTTTCTTCAAGATCAAACAAAACTTCCTTAGTATAATTATCAGCACCTTCTTTTTTATTCAAAATCACCTGATCAGCAGAACTGATAATATTTTCTCCTTTTTGCTCTGCTCTCTTAATAATATCATCTGCTTGATTTTTAGATTTTTGTATTAAAGATTCCGATTTTTTATTTGCCTCTTCAGTTATTGATGATTCCTCAACTAATTTTTCAAATTCATCCTGACTTTTAGAAGAAATATCAGCAGAATCTCTATTTGCAGATTCTATAATTCTTTGCGCTTCCATGTTTGCTTGAGCTAAAATACTATTTTTTTGATTAATAATTTCTTTAGCTTCCTGTATATCCTGTGGAANTAAATCTGTAACTTCTTGAATAAATTTATCAATTTTGGTGGTATCTAGCATAACTTTTTTACCAAAACCTGGAACTTTAACCCCAGATTCTATTAAATTATCTATTTTTTTAATCAAATCATCATTAAGCATTTTTTCCTCCTAAAAATATATTACTTGAATTTTAATTTAAATGCATCAATCACATTATCTGGAACTAATCCCGTAATATTGCCACCTAATTTAGCTACTTCTTTAATTCTACTAGAATAAACAAACTGATATTCTAACGAACTCATCAGACAAACAACATCTATATGTTTATTTAATTTTTTCCACATTAAAGCCATTTCAAACTCTAATTCAAAATCAAACCCTGCTCTTAATCCTCTCAATATAAATTTTGCACCTAATGATTTAGCAAATTCTACTGCTAATCCAGAAAATGGAACAACTTCTACATTTTTCTTGTCAGAAGGAATAGATTCTGAAATTAAATTGACTCTTTCTGATGATGAAAATAAAACATTTTGATTTTCTTCTTCATAAACTGCAACTGTCAAATGTTCAAATAAATCAGAAGNTCTNATTATTAAATCTANNTGCCCNTTATGTACTGGATCAAAACTACCTGGATAAATTGCTTTCATATTTCTCCATTTTATTATTTAAAAACAAAATCTTTGTATCACCTTTTTGCCTACAATAACTATTATAATGACTATGTTCGAGAAATGTATCTAGTGATTTATTTCTCATTTCTATAATTATTATCCCATTATTATTCAAAATATTATTATTTTCAATTTCATATATAAGTTTTTTATAATCCTTAAATATATAAGGAGGATCTAAAAAAATATGAGTTACCTTATTATTGATTTTAGATAAATTGGCAAAAACTGATCCAGGCAAAATTTCAGCCCTGTTTAATAAATTTAATTTTTTTAAATTCTCTTTAATCTTATAACAATAAGCTCTATTNTTTTCTATAAAAATAGCTTTATCAGCTCCTCTGCTTAAAGCTTCAGTNCCCATTATCCCTGTACCAGAGTATAAATCCAAAAAAACTGTTTCATTAGTTATACCATTAAATTTTGAATCTAAAATAGAAAAAATTGCTAATCTTACAGATTCCATAGTGGGTCTTAAATCTGAAGATTTAGGATTATGAAATTTAAATCCTTTAAATTGGCCACCTGAAATTCTAATATTCATTACATAAATTTATATTTTTAGTAATTAAANCATTCATTGTATAAAAATAACATATTTAGTTTGTTCTTTTTATAATTTTTTATATAACAAATTATCAACATTAATTTAAAATATTTATTATTAATAAATNATAAAGATAAATTTAAATGGAAAATATTACTGATGAATTAAATATGAAATCAGGGATGGTTGTTGTAGCGCATGCTGATGATGCAGAATATGGTTGTTCTGGCACAGTTGCAAAACTAGTAAATTCNGGCTGTGAAATGGTTTATGTATTGTGCACAGACGGAAGTAAAGGTTCTGAAGATGAAACTTTGTCTGAATCTGATGTAGCTAAAATAAGGAAAACTGAACAAACAGAAGCAGGAAAAGTTTTAGGATTAAAGGATATTGCTTTTTTGGCATATCCAGATTCATATTTAACTCCTACACTAGAACTTAGAAAAGATATAGCAAGGCAAATCAGAATTCATAAACCTGAAATTTTAATATGTCAGTATCCTATGAGAACTTTAGACGGTTCATGGGGATTTGGACATCCAGACCACATTGCAGCAGGTGAAGCAGCTATGTCGGCAGTATTCCCTACAGCACGAGATCACAAAACTTTCCCTGAATTATATAACGATGAAAATTTAGAACCACATAAAGTTGAGGAAGTATGGATTATGGGACACCCGGAGCCAGACATCATAATAGATATTACTGACACAATAGATCAATCAATAGACGCACTCTACAGCCATAAATCACAAATGGGAGGAAGATCCAAAGATGAAGTAAAAGAAAGAGTAGGTGAATGGAGAAAAACAAGAGGAAGGGAAAAAGGAGTACAATACGCAGATACTTTTAAAAGGATATCTTTAAGAAGATAACTTCAAAAATATAATAAATAAAAGTAAAATAAATCAATATAACGGTCTAAAATTCTTTCACTAATTAATCTCAAGTGATTTACAAATTATAGATTTATAATTTAATCTATAATAAATATGTAATATAAATAAATTTAATGTGTAGGTAAAATATGGAATTTGAAGGTGTTTACCCAGCAATAATAACTCCGCTGGACGAAACAAATAAATTAAAAGAAGAAGAATTTAGGAAAGTAGTTGAATTCAATATTCAAGCAGGAGTACATGGATTTTGGGTGTCAGGCGGAACCGGGGAAAGCGTTTATGTAAACCCTGAAGATATAAAAAAAGTAATAAAATCTGCTGTGAATCAAAGTAATGATAGAGCAAAAATCATTGCGCATGTAGGTTCCTTAACTACAAAAACATCTCAAGATTTGGCATACTCAGCAGCAGAGTCTGGTGCACATGCTATTTGCGCAGTCCCACCATTTTTTTATGGGCCATCCATAGATACTATAATAACCCACTATAAAGCTATATCAGATGCATCTGGTAATTTACCGTTCTTTGTATATAATTTACCTCAATCTACTGGGACAGAAATTACTCCCGAAACAATGAATATTATCAGTACTGAAATCCCTAATGTAGCAGGGTTAAAACATTCTGGCCCAAAATTCACAGACCTAAGAGGTTTTGTCAAACTTGGCCTATCATGTTTTATTGGTAATTCAACATTAATGCTACCTGCCTTAACACTTGGTGCTTCAGGATGCATTGATGGACCGCTTAATGCAGCTCCTGAATTATGGGTAGAAATCTGGAATCTGTTTAAAGATAAAAAACTTGACCAATCAATTAAAGCACAAGAAAATGCAACTCAATTCTCAAATATAATAAGAGATTTTGATATGCATGCTACTATAAAAGAAATAATATCTTATAGATTAAATATAGATTGCGGATCACCAATCCCACCTCTACCATACTTATCTAAAAATGAAAAAACCAAACTAATTACAGCTATCAAAAACCTAAACAGTTTATTTAATAAACCTATACATCTTAATTAACATTAACCAAAGAGAGAAAATGTGTTTAAAATAAATTTAAATAATAAAACTGCATTAATATTTGGTTTTTCTAATCACAGAAGCATAGCTTGGCATACTGCAAATAAATTACATAAATCTGGAGCCAAAATAATCTTTTCCGTTTATGGGGCAAAAATGAAAGAAAATTTATTAAAGCTAGTATCGGAATGGAATTACAACCCTATGATTATAGAATGTGACGTATCAAATGATAATGACATAAGTAAATTATATGCTGATTTAAATAATGATAATCAAAAGATTGATATGCTAGTACACAGTATAGCTATGGCTGATAAAAACGAATTAGGTGGGGATTATCTTAGTCTAAGTAGAAATGGATTTAAATTTGCAATGGATATTAGTGCATATTCTTTTGTATCTCTTTGTAACGGAGCAAGAAAAATTATGAATGAACAAGGAAGTATTATAACATTTACATTCCAAGCTTCAGAAAAAGTTTTTCCTGGATACAATGTCATGGGAACAGCTAAAGCGGCTCTTGAACACGAAGTCAGACAAATTGCTTATACATTAGGAGAATCAAAAATAAGAGTAAATGCTGTATCAGCTGGCCCAGTAGATACTCTTTCTTCTAGGGTAATACAGGGTTACAAAAAAATGAAAAATGCAGCTTCAGAAAAATCTCCTTTAAAAAGAAATATTACATTGGATGAAGTTGCAAACTCAGCCTTATTTTTACTTTCAGATATGAGTTCAGGTATAACCGGAGAGATATTACATGTTGATTCAGGATATAACATAATGGGGATTTAAATCAAAATATGAAAGAATGGGTAAAAATAATAATTAACTCTTTAAAAGAACACAAAATATCTGTAATAAGTTATATTCCAGATATAAGCATTGACAATATTACAAAAGAAATCGAATCAGATGATTATTTCACTGTAATTCCAGCTACTAGAGAAGAGGAATGTATTGGAATAGCTTCAGGATCTTATATATCAGGAGTAAATGCAGCAATATTTATGCAATCAAGTGGTTTTGGCAACTGTATTAATGCTTTAGCTAGCCTGAACATACCAGCAAGAATACCAATTCCTATGTTTATTAATTTAAGAGGAGAAATTGGAGAATTTAATATAGCTCAGGTTACAATGGGACGTTCAACAAAACCTATTCTTGATTTACTTAATATCCCTCATATCACTCTTGATAGCGAAATAGATTTACAAAAAAATGTTTCAGGAAATATTAAACTTTGTTATGCCTATAGAAGTCCGTTAGCTTTGTGTTTAACCCCTTTATTACATGGAGGTAAAATTGCTTAGGTACGATCTAATCAAAACAATCCTTGATAAAAGCAACAGTTCTCCAATTGTTTCGAATTTAGGACCTACTTCTGATGAATTATGGCAGGCTACAAATGAACTTGAACTTCATCCTAGAAATCGAAACTTTTATACTTATGGTTCAATGGGCCTATGCTCTTCAATTGCCCTAGGAATTGCAATAAATACATCTGAGAAAGTGATATCTATTGATGGCGACGGATCATTGTTAATGAACCTAGGAACCCTTTCTACTATAGGAAGAGTCAGTCCGGTAAATTTAATCATTATTGTTTGTGATAATGAAATGTGGGCACAAACAGGGTACCAACCAACAGCAACAGCTTTTAATACTGAACTTGAAAAAGTTGCAAAATCTTGCGGATTTAAAAATACTTTCAAATGTACTAATATTAATGAATTTAAAAATATTTTTACCAAATCACTAAAACAAAATGGCCCAACAATGATAGTTGCAAAAACCAAAGAAACCGGAACATTCCCTGATGTAACACCTGTAGAACCAGAATTTACAACTTATAGATTCAGAAATTCTATGCTCAATAATACAAAGGACAAATTATGAAATCACAGATAGCATTTTTTAAAGGTGAATTTATTCCTTATGACAAGGCAAATTTACATATCACAACACATGCTCTTCATTATGGNACTTCTATATTCGAAGGCATAAGAGGAAANTGGAATAAAGAGGATGAAACTTTGTATGTTTTTAGAATCAAAGAACACTACGATAGATTATTNGAAGGTTGTAAAATGTTAATGATNGANATCCCNTATANTTCTGANGANCTATGTAAAATTACTATAGAATTANTAGCTAAAAATAATTTTAAAGAAGATNTTTATATNAGGCCTTTGGCATATAAAAGTGAAGAATTAGTAGCTAANTTAAAATTGCAAGATTTATCAAGTGATTTTGCATTAATAGCTGTACCTTTTGGTCTNTATATTGATTCTGACAGAGCAATTAATTGCTGCACATCTTCCTGGAGAAGAATTGATGATACTATGATTCCTACAAGATTCAAAATNGGGGGNCATTATGTAAATAGTATACTNGCAAAAACAGANGCNACNGCTATTNAGGATTCGATGAAGCGATATTTTTAACTCAAGATGGTTATGTTTCAGAAGGAGCAGGTGAAAATCTATTCCTTATAAAAGATAAAACTATAATTATGCCACCTGTTACTGCAAATAATTTAACTGGCATAACTAGAGATTCTGTTATAAAACTTGCTTCAGAAGAATTAGATATAAAAATAATTGAGCAAAATATAAGAAGATCGGAAATATATATGGCAGATGAATTGTTTTTAACCGGAACTGCTGCTCATGTAACAGCTGTCGGGTCTTTAGATAACAGGAAAATTGGTGAAGGTGATGTAGGCCCAATAACAAAACAAATTCAAGCACTCTATTTTGAATGTGTTACTGGCAAAAATCCCAAATATATTAACTGGTGCACTGCAACAAATAAAGGTAAATAATATTATGTCAAATATTGAAGATTTTTTTAAAATAATTTCAAAAAAAATTAATTATAAAATACCAAAAGATCATATCAATCTAATTAAAAACAGAATAAACGGCATCACTCAAGATTCTGAAGAATTAAATAAATATAAAATTCATAATATGGATTATCCTCCAAAAATTAATAATAATGAATAATCAATTTTCTTTTTGTTCAATATCTGAACTTTCAAATTTAATAAAAAATAAAAAAGTATCTCCTGTAGAATTAACTCGTTATTTTTTAAATAAACTTGAAACAAATGGGCCTCAATATAATGCTATAGCCCACATAAATAAAAAATCTGCTTTGAAACAAGCTGAGGTAGCTGAAAAGAAAATTTTTAATAATGAATACCTCGGCTCTTTGCATGGAATCCCTTATGCGGCAAAGGATTTATTATCAACAAATGATGGTAGTCCTACTACTTGGGGTGCAAAACCTTTTTTAAAACAACATTATGAAGTAGAGTCTACAATAATTACAAAACTAAATTCTGCAGGAGCTATTTTATGTGCAAAAACTTCAATGGTAGAATTTGCTGGAGGTATGGGTTATCAACAACCAAATGCCAGTGCTTTTGGCCCAGGAATCAATCCCTGGAATAAATCATTTTGGAGCGGAGGGTCGTCAAGTGGATCTGGGTCTGCAGTAGCTTCAGGAATAATTCCTTTTGCCATAGGATCTGAAACATGGGGTTCAATTTTGTCTCCCGCATCCAACTGCGGAATTACAGGATTAAGACCTACTTTTGGTATTGTTAGCAGATTTGGATCTATGGTTTTATCATGGACACTGGATAAAATAGGGCCTTTAGCTCTATCATCAAATGATATTGAAATTATCACTCAAAATATCATTGGTAAAGATGATAAAGATCCTTATTCAATCGAAAACTCATTTAATTTAATTAATAAAATACCAAAAGATTTAAAAATAGGTATACCTGATGGTATTACAAATAATATTCAAAATGAAGTAAAAGATAATTTCAACACAACTTTAAAAATTTTGGAATCACGGTACACATTAATTCCTATTAAATTACCTGATATTCCAATAAGTGCTGCAACAAGAACTATACTTTCAGCAGAAGTGAGTTCAGCTTTTGAGGAAGTTTTTGAAAAAGGATTACAAACAAAATTAAATGCACAAGAAACTCATTATAGCTCTTTAGCAACCAACGCAGTACTAGCAAAAGATTATATTAAATCGTTAAGAATTCAAAATATTTTACATCAACAAATGAATGGAATATTTAATAATGTAGATATCATAATTAGCCCTGTAAAACCATCAACTGCAAGTAAAATAAATGAGAACTTCAGATGGGCTACCAGAAAAGAATTTAGCGAAGATCATCCGATAACTCTAATTGGAGCAATTGGAAATTTAATTGGTTTACCGGGAATTAGTATCCCCAACGGATTTGATAAAAATGCACTACCTACCAGCTTTCAAATAATGGGTAATATACAATCAGATCATCTCATTATTAAATGTGCTCAATTAATACAAAATGAAACCGACTGGCATAACAAACATCCTAATTAAAGTAACTTAACAGAATCTATTTTCATCAATTTGCTAGTACTAGAAAACCATTCAACTACCTCTTTATGTAAAGGGATTCCATTTTCTATTCTGTCCTGTTCATTTTCATACTCCATAATACCAGGATAAATAACTCTATCTGCTTCAGATGTAGATGGAGTATTTAATAAAGTTTCTAACATAGCATCCATATTAGATATAAAAATATTATATTCAGTAAATGATTCAATATTAAAAGCAGCAAAAAAATGACATAAATTACCATTAGGATCCACCATATTCGGTACATTCCCAGATAATATTGTACATAAAATTTCAACAAATAAAGATAACCCATAGCCTTTGTGGGACCCCTGATCACGATTCCCCCCAAGCGGTAATAAGTTAGGAATATCAATAAAATCTTCAGAAACATCAACACTCATAGGTTCCATTATAGGGATTCCATTTTCATCTCCAATTGAGCCTGCACTCAACTTAGTACCATTTCTCGCAACTAATCTAACTTTATTTCCTGCTATAGAAGAAGTTGCAGCATCAAATAAAAAATAGGGATATTTATTAGATGGGGCAGCCAAAGAAATTGGATTTGTTCCTGTTCTAGATTCTGATGCAAAAGTAGGTAAAACAAGCGTCCCTCCAGCAGTAAGACATATACCTACCATTTTATTATCTGCTGCTATTCTTGCATGATGCCCAACAGCCCCAATATGACCACTATTATACAATGTAACAATCCCAACACCTGATTCTTTTGCTTTTTTAATAGCATATTCCATAGCTGTTGGTCCCTGTAAAATACCTAATCCATTATCACCATCAATATTAATCGTAGATATACTTTCTTTTGCTATTTTCATATTGGAAGATGGATTTAATTTACCATCTTGATAATCTTTTACATAAATACGAAGCATGTTTGATACTCCATGTGTATCTACACCTCTTAAATCAGTTGAAACTAACACATCAGAACCAATTTCTGATTCTATTTCTGATACACCACAATTAATAAAAATATCTTTAACAACTTTTCTTAAAGAATAGGAATCTACCCTTATTACATCGCCATCAGGTATCTGAAATTGCTTTAACATGAATGAACTCTTATCTTAATCCATTGATTCGCGTATTTTTTTAATCACTACATCTACTTCTTCATCATCAACATTTAAAGGATCAAATATTAATTCATCAGGATCAAAAGGATTTTTGATAAAAATTGGTGTATCACCTTCCTCAAGCCGCTGAACAATATCACCAGCTTTGGGTCCATCCCATTCATCATTAAAAAATAAAGACGATACTGGTGTTAAATAATCTACATTGTCATGTTTAACTGCAGCATCCAATCCTGGGGTTTCACTAAAAGCATCCACTACTTTCTGACTTTTATTTCTAAATTTAGAATTTTCAACCTGTTCATCTTCATTAACAAAATTATTTAAAGCTGTAAGAAGTCCCACTATCTCTTCTTTTGCAACTTTAGCTGACCTTCCAAGAAATTGATGAGGGGCAGCATTGGCATATGCAGCTTGAATTAATTCCTTCTTCCCTGATAAAATACCCGTTCCCTGAGGACCTCTAATCCCTTTTCCTCCACTATGAATCACTAAATCTGCTCCTAATTTATGATATTTTGACAAATTTTCTCTGGGAGGTAGCATTGAAGCTGCATCAACTATTACAGGCACACCTTTTGAATGTGCTATTTCAGTTACTTTATCTAAAGATAACGCCATCTTAGAAAGTCCAGGTGAGAATAAATATGCAACTGCAGCTGTTTTATCAGAAAAAGCAGCCTCTAATTGCCATTCATGGCATCTTTTACCGTCACCTATTTCTACAAATTTTGCACCCGCTGCTCTGTAACATTGATCATAAGGAAATCTGTGTGATCTCTGAATAATGATTTCATTTTTCATTCCCTCAGTATCAGGTAATCTTGCCATTTTAGCCGGATCATCACCCGCAATTACAGCACATGCCTGTAATAATAAGCCTCCCGCAGAAC
>NZNN01000019.1 GCA_002694895.1 Chloroflexota bacterium | reverse complement strand
GGACTTCTAGATGATGAAGGTTCGCTTAATTTAATGTATACTAATTCAGCAATACTTATAGGTTTGGTCTATTCATATCTACCTTTAATGGTTTTACCAGTTTATGCATCAATGGAAAAGATGGATGTAAGGTTGCTTGAAGCTGCTACAGATCTTTATTCATCAAGAATTCAATTAATAAGAAAAGTAATTTTACCACTTTCTATGCCAGGAATTATTGGTGGGAGCATTTTAGTTTTTGTTCCTTGTTTAGGCGCGTTCATTGCTCCTGATTTATTAGGTGGAGGAAAAAAACTTTTATTAGGATCATTAATACAATTTCAATTCTCTTATGCTAGAAATTGGCCATTCGGAGCAGCAATGGCAATGTTTTTGCTAGCTTTAGTAATATTGATTTTATTTTTTAATGCACATATCAACAAAAGACATCGGGAAAATGAAGTCAAAGGTTAAGAAATCAAAATTTAGACACGTTTGGGAATTTCCCGGATTTAGAGGATGGACAGTAATATTTTTCGGTTTTCTTTACGTACCAATTTTTGTTTTAGTTTGTTATAGTTTTAACTCCAGTAAATTAGCTATGGTTTGGACTGGTTTCTCTTTTAGGTGGTATAAAAAGTTATTTTCAAACGATGATATTCTTTCTGCTGCTTTGAATTCTCTAATAGTGGCTTTTTCTGCTGCACCATTAGCAACCATTATTGCAACATTTTCTGCACTAGTATTAATAAGGGGAGGTGATTTTCGAGCAAAAGAATTTAGTAACGGACTGATTACTCTTCCTTTAATGGTACCCGAAATAGTCACAGCGGTAGCTACATTGATTTTTTTTGCAACTCTTGGAATTAATCTTGGTCTTACAAATGTAATTATTGCTCATACTGTTTTTTGTATTCCATTTGCTTATATGCC
Source organism: Chloroflexota bacterium (assembly GCA_002694895.1). Classification (GTDB taxonomy): domain Bacteria; phylum Chloroflexota; class Dehalococcoidia; order Lucifugimonadales. The sequence continues at coordinate 9,871 of NZNN01000019.1, read as the reverse complement.
AATAAAAGCAGCACTAGAGGCTATGGATCCGAACTTGGAATTAGCAGCAAGAGATCTTTACTCAAATAAAACTTCTGCATTTAGGACAATTACATTACCTTTACTAACCCCAGGAATTTTATCAGGTTTTATGCTTGCTTTTGTTATCTCAATTGATGATTTTATCATTACCTTAATGGTGGCGGGAGGTGGCTCCACAACTTTACCTGTATACATTTACAGCATGGTTAAAATGGGGGTTTCACCAGAAGTAAATGCTGTTTCTAGCTTAATGCTAATTTTTTCAATTATAATTGTAACTCTTTATTGGTTGCTTAATAGAAAAATTAGTAAATAATTATAAATTTCAGCCTTTATTTTGCTAAATTTGTTTAAAGCTACTTATATTCAATAGCTATTTACTATTCATTGAAAAAGTTGATAATATTCTCGAGAATAATATTTTTGGATGTTAAATTAATTATATTGTTAATTACATAAATATTTAATTAGATTAATGGGAGGATAATTGATGAATAAAGTAATAAAATTTTTAGTTTCTTTTTCTTTTTTACTATTTAGTGCAAATGTTTTTGCCGAAGGTAAATTGAATATATATAATTGGGCTGATTATACACCTGAAGACTTGGTGAGTAAATTTGAAGCTGAAACAGGAATTAAAGTAACAAATGACACATATGATTCCAATGAGACCCTTTTAGCTAAATTACAAGCTGGCGGCGGTTCAACAGGATATGATCTTGCTGTGCCTTCTCAACATTTTGTTGAAATAATGATAAAAGAAGGACTTCTTGAAAAAATTTCTGGTATAAAAGATATGCCCAACTACAAATACGTAGCAGAACAGTTTCAAGGTCCCTCATTTGATCCCACTCAAGAATACTCAACGCCTTGGCAAATGGGTTCAGCAGGATTTGCGTACAGAGCTGACTCATACTCAGGAGATGGTTCTTCTATGATGGAATTTTTCAAACCTTCAGATGAAATCTGTGGGAAGGTTGCAGTATTCAAATCACCAGAAGAAGTTGTTAATATGGCGCACCTTGCGCTAGGTTCAAGCTTTTGTTCGGAAGATCCAAATGAAATGACGGCTGTATTGGATCTTTTAGTAGAGCAAAAAAAATGTGTTGCTGTGTATTCGTCAGAAGGAATTAATGATCGATTACAGAGCGGAGAAATTATAATGCATGCGCATTGGGATGGATACAGCCAGGTTGGCAAATGGGGAGGCATGGATGATCTAACTTATGCTTATCCAAAAGAAGGTGTAGTCGGATGGTTTGACAGTTTGGTAATGCCAAAGGGCGCTAAAAATGTAGAGGAAGCTAAGGCTTTCATGAACTTTGTGATGCATCCTGAAAATATGGCTATCATATCTAACTTCGCTGCTTATGCTAATGCAATACCTGAATCTGTAAATTATCTATCAGATGATATGAAGAATGCTACAAACATTCAGGTTCCTGATGGAATTCCAGTTGTATTTGGCCAAGCTTGCAATGAAAAAGCGCAGGGTCTTGTAGACAAAGTTTGGACTAAATTGATGCAATAATTTAAACATTAAACACAAGAAACCCATTGGAATTATTTTCAATGGGTTTTTTTGGTAAATAGATTGTTAAGAAAGAATCTTTGTATTGAAGAAACTCAAATCATTNATTCACTAAATCTTTCATAAAAAAATATATGCGTATAACAGTTGATACAGGNGGAACTTTTACNGATATACTTNTNGAANATAAGNANGGNGNAATTTCNGNNTTTAAAGTTCCAACTACGCCAGATAATCCTAGTGTTGGAATTTTAAATGGATTAAAGAAAGCAGCAGAATCTATCAATATTTCAATTGAATATTTGTTATCAAATCTCACTACTTTTACGCATGCTACAACATATGCAATAAATGCAATTTTAACAAAAAAAACTGCAAAAACAGCTTTTCTTTGTACAGAAGGCCACCGTGATACATTGCTTTTTAGAGAAGGGGGTAGAATNGAGATTTTTAATTTTACTGTAGAATATCCCGACCCGTATGTTCCAAGATCACTTACATTTGAGATNCCCGAAAGAATAAATTATGATGGTTCAATTTCGAAAAATTTAGATAATAAAAGTCTTTTGAAAGTTNTTAATAGATTAAAAAAATTAAATGTTGAGGCTGTGGCAGTTTGCTTGCTATGGTCAACTTTAAATGCAGAGCATGAGATTAAAATAGAACAATTTTTGCAAAAAAACCTACCAGGCATTCCAATTTCATTATCACATAAAGTTAATCCTATTTTAAGAGAATACAGGAGGGCTTCTTCAACATGTATTGATGCTTCCTTAAAACCACTGATGTCAAAGTATTTGAATAATCTTAATAATGCACTTCTTAAAAAAGGATTTGCAGGCCAGTTTTTTATGGTTACCTCCCAAGGAGGTGTGCTTGATATNAAAACATCTGTTGAGTCACCTATTCATCTAATTAATTCAGGACCTTCTATGGCTCCAGTAGGGGCTAATTTTTATCTTAAAAAATTCATAAATACTAAAAATGCTATTGTAACTGATTTAGGAGGTACAACTTTTGACGTTAGTTTGGTAAAAGATCATAAAATACCAAGAACCAAAGAGACATGGATCGGACAAAAATACAGAGGTCACATGACTGGCTTTCCTTCAGTTGACGTAAGAAGTATAGGTGCAGGTGGAGGTAGTATTGCATGGGTGGATGAAGGTGGATTACTTCATGTAGGACCACAAAGTTCAGGATCTAATCCTGGCCCAGCCTGTTACAACAGAGGTGGAAATCAACCAACCGTTACCGATGCAGCTCTTGTATGTGGTATATTAAATCCTGATTATTTTCTTGGTGGAGATTTAAAACTAAGTCAGACAAAAGCAAAAAAATCAATAAACCAAATTGCAAAAAAACTTAAACTAAATACAAATGAAACAGCAATCGCTATTCTTGAAGTCGTTACAGAAAATATGGCTCAAGAAATCAAGAATTTAACTATTCATCAAGGATTTAATCCTGTTGATTCAGCCTTAATTTCAGGTGGCGGAGCTTCAGGGATAAATATAGTTAGCCTNGCNAAACGATTAGATTGCAAACTTATCCTTATTCCTAANTTAGGACCAGTTTTGTCTGCAGCAGGAGCAATGATAGCTGATATTACAAATGAATTTTCAATTACCCTGCCTATNCATACAAATAATTTTAGTTATTCTAAAGTAAATAATACTATTAAAATCTTAAAAACGAAATGTGAAAAATTTATAAAAAATTCTAAATTAAAATTTTTGTCTAAAAAAATTGATTATTTTATTGAGGCTAAATATAGTGATCAAGTTTGGGAAATAGAAGTTCCTATAAAATTAGATAAANAAGATAAGATTACAAAAGCAAGTAATATCGAGAGAGATTTTCATAAAAAACACAAAGAGCTATTTGAAATATATGATTTGAATAGCAACATAGAAATTATACAATGGAAAGCTAGGTTGACATGTAAAATAAGTAAAGCAAAATTGATTTTTAATAAAACTTTTAAAAAAAATATTAAAAAAATTAATGATCTTAGATATGTTTTTTATAAAAACATTGGTCTGTTAAAAACAAAAATTCTAAAATATGAAGATATAAAAGTTAACAAAAAATTTACTGGTCCAGCGATAATAGAAACACCATTTATGTCTGTTCTCATAGAGCCTAGTGTTAATTTCAGTCTAAATCATCATAATTGTTTAGAGCTTAATATTCCTCATAATAAAAAAGAAATTATCATTGATGAAAGCGCAACTTCTTTATGGTAGTTTTATATTTTAAAGTTAAAGAATATGAATGGTGTTGAATTAGCAATTATTAGTAGTAAATTCCAAGGGATTTGTCAGCAAATGGCAAATACTCTTATGAGAACTGGGCGATCGGGTGTTTTAAACACTGCCCATGATTTTTCATGTTGTGTTTTAAATTTTGATAATTCTTTTATTGCNGCTGATGANAGTCTTCCAGTTCATGTTTTATCTGGTCCAGATATNATGGCAAAAAATATTGATAAATTTCATCCTAAGAAAAAAAAAGGTGATGCATATTTGATTAATTCTCCGTATCATGGAGGATCGCACGCTGCCGATCATACAATTATAGTCCCTGTTATTGATGAAAAAGGAATTCATAGATTTAGTGTTTGTGCTAAGGCACATCAAGCGGATATTGGTAATTCAAAACCAACAACTTACATGGCTGATGTTGAAGATGTTTTTGAAGAGGGGGCATTAATATTTCCAGGAACAAAGATTCAAGAAAATTATAGGAATATAGAAGATATTATAAGAATGTGTGAAATTAGATTTAGGGCACCTGAACAATGGAAAGGAGATTATTTAGCTATGATAGGCGCAGTTCGCATCGGTGAGAGAGAATTAATTAAAATGGGTAAAGAAATTGGATGGAAAAAATTAGAAAAATTTGTTGAAGTCTGGTTTAATTATAGTGAAAAAAGAATGCGAGAAACAATAAAAAAAATCCCTTCAGGCAATGTAACCATTACAACGAAGCATGATCCTTTTCCTAATCTTCCAAAAGAAGGGTTAGAAATCAAGGTTAATGTTTCAATTAATAATAAATTAGGAAAAATAAAAATAGACTTAAGAGATAATCCTGACAATCTACCTTGTGGGCTTAATCTTACTGAAGCAACATCAAGATCAGGAGTNATGACAGGTATATTTAACAGTATTGATCATACTATACCACCTAACTCCGGAAGCTTTCGCTGTATTGATATTTTGTTGAGAAAAGGATGTATTGTTGGAATACCTGAACATCCATTTAGCTGCTCTTTAGGAACTTCAAATATTTGCGATAGATTAGAAAATGCTGTTGTTCAAGCTTTTGCTAAATTAGGGGATGGNTATGGTATGGCAGAATGTGGATCTCTTTTACCACCAGCGACCGGAGTCATATCAGGCCTTGATCCAAGAAACAATAATTACTTTGTAAATGAAATATTTTTATTTCATACAGCAGCTGGCGCTTCTCCTAGTGCTGATGGGTGGTTAACTTTGACTGGNATGGGTAGTGCCGGATTATGCTTGCTTGACAGNGTTGAACTTGATGAATTACGCTTTCCAATGATNGTTTATNGACAAGAAATTTATAAAAATTCAGAAGGTGCNGGAAGAAGAAGAGGTTCTCCTGGNGCTTATGTTGAATTTGGACCATTAAAAAGTAANATGAAAATTGCTTATGCTAGTGATGGTTCCTATTTTCCAGCAGCTGGAGTAAGAGGTGGAGGAAATGCTNCTAAAGCACAGCAATATAAAATTGATAAGTTTGGAAAAAAAATAAATCTAAATATCGTAGATGAAGTTCAACTAAAAGAGAATGAAAGAATAGTATCAATAACTCAACCAGGCGGTGGTTATGGACTGCCATATGAGAGAGAAATAAATAGGGTTACAAAAGATGTTTTAGAGGGTTGGATTTCTAATAAGAGAGCTTATGATGTATATGGAGTTAAAGTAAATTCTTGGGGACAAGTAAACAAAAAAGCAACATTAAAAAAAAGAAAAGAATTAATAAAAATATATAAATCTAATAAAAAAATATGACCGATAAATCCTATTTATTTTGGAATTCTTTAGAGCTTATAGAAGCTTATCNGAAGAAACATCTTAGTCCTGTAGAAGTAGTTAAAAACTCTATTGAGCAGGCTCATAAAGTACAAAATATATGTAATGCTTTTACTGAATTTTTTGAAGAAAGATCACTTAAATTAGCTGAGTTTGCTGAAAAATCATACCTAGGAAAAGGAAATACACCAAGATTATTTGAAGGCATTCCTCTAGGTGTTAAGGAGGAGTTTGCTTTAAAGAACTCTTTAAGGACTAGTGGCTCAGTAATTTTTGGAGAAAGAACTGATAAATATACAGATGTTTATATAGATAGACTACTTCAAGGTGGATCAATACCTATATTTAAAACTACAACTCCTGAATTTTGTTTATTGGGAACAACTTGGTCTGATCTTCACGGTGTAACAACGAATCCTTGGAATAATAAATATACGCCTGGTGGATCCTCAGGTGGATCTGGAGTTGCTCTTGCGACAGGATCTTGCACAATTGCTTCAGGTTCAGATATCGGAGGATCAATAAGAATACCNGCTGCTGCATGTGGTGTTTTTGGATACAAGCCTCCTTATGGAAGAAATCCTGAGGTGCCATATGGAAACTTAGATTATTATAGCCACTCAGGTCCAATGGCGAGAAGTGTAGATGATATTATCTTAATGCAATCATTAACAGCCGGTTTAAATAATCAGGATATTGCAAGTCTCCCAAAACCTTCAAATTTCGATGGAAACTTTGATTTGCAAAATATAAAAATAGCATGGTCAGATCACTTATGTGGGTTTGAAGTAGAAGATGAAATAATAAATAATTTAAAGAATGCTCTTAAAGTATTTTCTGATCAAGGAGCAGTAGTAGAATATGTCGATCCTGATTTACCAAATAATATGCTTGATGCTGCAGGAACCTATTTAACGTGCTTGTGGGGCACAAGCTTAAAAGAAATTGCTAAGGATAAAGAAGAACATCTATGCGATTATACAAAAAAATTTATCGAAGTAAGTAAAGAAAATACTTTATCAGAATTAGTTCAATGTAATAATATCGCTTGGGATGCTTATGCAAAGTTTGGCCCTTTATTAAATAAATATGATGTTTTTATTTGTCCAACTAATGCTGTTACTGGAATACCTGCAAATCATGGTTTTCCTAATCTTGAATATGAATTTAATGGTGAAATAAGAAAAACAGAAGAAGCAGGAGATGAATCTATGTGGTTAACAACACCTTTTAATATGTTATCACGGCTTCCTGTAATGTCAGCACCTACTGGCTTTGCTTCAAACGGTGTACCAACAGGTATGCAAATTGTTGGTAAAGCTTACGACGATAATACTGTTTTCAAAGTTTCATTAGGTTATGAAAAACAGCTAAATTGGTTATTTGACGATCAAAACAGACCTAATTTGTAATTACTTAATATTAACGCACTCTTGCTAGAAAATTGTTTATAGGAGCTTTATATTCTTATGAACTTTTCTCTAAACAATTATAAAAATATTATCCTATTATTTTTATTATCCTCACTATGGGCTTTACATTTTTCTTTAGTAAAAATCGTTGATGCAGATAATAATCCACTATCTATTTTAGTTTCACTTTTAGCTATTCTTAGCTTATTATTTTTTTTCTTTCTTTTATTTAAAAAACAAATTTTCAAAATTACTTTAAAGAAATCTATCTTTTTCTCTGTTGCAGGATTATTTGCTTACATAGTTCCTTTATCTATAGAGTTTATAGTTGCGCCTAAGATTGAGGCTGGAATATTAACTTTAATCATTTCAATTGTGCCCGTTTTTACTCTTTTAATCGTGTGGACATTTAGATTATTGGATGTGACTACAAAATTAGTAATCGGAACCTTATTTGGCTTGTTCGGTCTTTCAATTTTACTAATTGGGGACCTTAACAATATTTCATTAAATATCTGGTCAATATATGCATTAATAATTCCACTATCATATGCATTTGACGCAATATTTATGGAGAAATTTTGGCCCAAAAATCTAAATACAACCCAGGTAGCTTTTGGAGAATGTGTTGCATCTTTGTTATTTGTAATACTACTATCTACATTTTTTGGAAATAATTTTGAAGACTACTCTCAATGGTTGTTCTTTCCCAGTTTTTGGTTCTTGACAATTGTAACATTTATTGAGGTGTGGTTATTTTTTTATATGTTAAATAAAATTGGTGCCGTATTTGTTAACTTGAGCTCTTACTTAGTTATGCCTATTGGTTTTGTATGGGGGTATCTTTTTTTTGATGAAACATTTACTTTTATTAAATTTCTAAGTACTTTGTTGATTTGTATTTCTATTTTCATGTTAGGTAAGCAAAAATATAAAATTAAAAATATACCTATAGAGTAAACAATGAAAACTATTTATTCAAAAAATCATATTCTTCGAAATTCTAAAACCGAATTGTATGGAGGTAAATTAGTTAAACCATTTGAGCGACCTGAACGAATGGAATTTATTATTAATGAAATTGAAACAAGAAAACTAGGTCCTGTTTTAGAACCTACCAAAACAAATACAGATATAATTTTTAAAGTGCATGATAGAAAGTATGTTGAATTTTTAGATGTTGCTTGGGAAGAATGGTTAAAACTTGGTTTGGGTGGCGAGGCTATACCTACAGTTTGGCCTAGTAGATCAATGAACTCTAACATCATTCCTAATTTTATTGAAGGTAAGCTTGGGTATTATGCTCTTGCTAATGAAACATCTATTAGTGCAGGGTCTACAAAAGGGGCTTATGAAGCAGTAAAAGTGGTACTGACTGCAGCAGAAATGTTAGAACAAGAAAAAAGTTTATTCGCACTTTGTAGACCTCCAGGTCATCATGCATCAAAAGATCAATATGGTGGGTATTGTTTTTTTAATAATGTTGCGATTGCTGCTGAAAGCTTAAAAGATAAAGGTGCAGAAAAAATTTTTATACTGGATATTGATTTTCATCATGGCAATGGCACTCAAGATATTTTTTATGATCGTTCAGATATTTTTTTTTCTTCTTTACATGGTGATCCCAAAGAGGCCTTCCCACATTTTCTTGGTCATGCTAATGAGACAGGAGAAGGTCAAGGTGAAGGCTTTAATATTAATTACCCAATGCAACCAGGCACTCCCTATGACGTATGGACAAAAAATCTTGATGATGCGATATCAAAGATTAAAACTTTTAATCCTGATGCATTGTTAATATCTCTTGGCGTTGATACCTATGAAAAAGACCCAATTAGTTTTTTTAAATTAAAAAGTGATGATTTTTTTGATGTTGGAAGAAAAATAGCCTCAATTAATTTGCCAACTCTTTTTGTAATGGAAGGAGGTTATGCGATAAAAGAAATTGGTGTTAACACAGTAAACACTTTAAAAGGTTTTGAAAATGGATAGCGTTAATATCCTTACTTTTATCGTTACAATTAGCTCATCCTACCACTCTGGAAACGCTCTGTACGATCCTTTCAGGTGGAATGGATCCAAACTGATCAACAGTCACAACAAAGAACGTTTTCCGTAAGCGGTCTTTCACATCCCAAGTAACAACTTCTCCCTGATGACAAAACCAACTGTCACCAGGACCGTAAGTAACGCTGTTACCTTCTTTATCGGTCAATGTAACTTTGCCAGATAAAACTGTGGCATGTTCGTGGAAGGGATAAATAACCTTGAACTTTCCTTTTGTTACTTCATAGATACCACTTAGTATCTGGCCATTACCTGAATTATATAGTTTTATACCGTACATAATTGGCTTACCCTCTAATGTCACGGCGGCGAGTTCTTCAGGAGGCCCCCATTCATCTAATTCAATAGCATCCGCGTCCAATTTAAAAGAAATCATAATTTTTTCCTCTCTTAGATAATTTGGATTTTTAATTCTATATTTGTAATAGAAAAAGTATTTTATTAGTATTCATTTAATCCACATTTTGTACATTTTCGAAATAAAAAATCACCTTTCTTACCTTTTTTTTTAATTTGATTGCTACACGTAGTAACAACAAAACCAATTAAAATTATAAAGATAATTTTTTTAAACACTTATATTGTTGCCCTTGGGTAATTGTTGCGTGATACATCCTGGACCACCTCCACCAATTGCTTGATAATAAGCAGGTATTGGAACAATTGTTCGATCAATATAAATATCTTGAATTAACTTATAAGCCCTTTCATCAAGTTTTGGATCAACCTCTGGTACCAATACGGATTTATTTGCAATGTAGTAGTTAGTA
>NZNN01000018.1 GCA_002694895.1 Chloroflexota bacterium | reverse complement strand
GTGGTTTGAAAGTTATACAATCTCAAGCTAAATATGAGGGAGGGTATTGGAATACCACTGGAATAGCTAGGCCAGTTACGATTTCTTCACTTTTGCCACAATTTGAATTATTTCAGTCAAATATTTTATTTCATGGAGCAACAGGTAGAGGTAATGATCAAGTGAGATTTGAATTGGCTACTAAAATGCTTAATCCTGATATAAATGTTTATGCTCCATGGAGAGACGAATTGTTTTTGGATGATTTTCCTGGCAGGGCTGAAATGATCAAATATTGTGATCAAAATAATTTGCCAATAAAACCATCTGCTGAATCAAGGTATTCAACTGATGCAAATTTATTAGGACTTACCCATGAAGCCGGAGATTTAGAGAATGTTGAAGAATCTCCTTATTTTGTTGAACCAGGGATGGGTGTTTGGCCTTGGGATGCTACTGATAAACCAGAATCAATTTCTATTAAATGGGAAAATGGAATACCTACTAAAATAAATGGAGATAATTATAGCCTAGTTGAAGTATTTAAATTATTGAACAATTTGGCTGGAAGACATGGAGTAGGAATAGGAATTCATGCAGTCGAAAATAGATTTTTAGGTATAAAATCAAGAGGAATATATGAATCACCTGCCATGGAATTGTTGGGGGAGAGTTATGAATTTTTATTACAATTAGTTTTAGATAAAAGATTAAGAGATTATTTTACTTATACTTCTTCTGTATTCTCAAAACAAATATATGAAGGCTATTGGTTTGACACAACAACAGCTGTTGCTTTGCAAGCTCTATCTAAAATTTCCGAAATGATTTCAGGAACAATTATATTGAAATTATATAAAGGTAAAGTTTATTTTGAAAAAGTTGAAAAATTAGACGAAGTATCACATTCTTTATATACCGATGATTCTTCAATGGAAAATATAGGAGACTTCAACCATGTAGATTCCCAGGGATTTATGAATATTTTAGGTTTGAGTGCTAAAAATTTAGGTTTAAAGCAAAAGAATCATGAAATTTTAGATTTATAATAAATAATTTTGGGGTTATAAATGAAGGATGAACTTTCGAAGCAGATAATTTCTACTGTTAGACAATTTGTTAATCAAGATGTTGCTCCTGTTGTAAATGAATTAGAAGATAAAGATATTTATCCTAAAGAACTAGCGGACAAAATGGCAGAATTGGGATTGTTTGGGATTAATATACCAGAAGAATACGGTGGATTAGGTTTACCTTTCAAAACATTATCTGATATTTTTATTGAGTTAAGTAAAGGATGGATGAGCTTGGCTGGGATACTTGGCACACATACTATTCTTTCATATTTAATACTTAATCATGGTACTGAACAACAAAGAAAAAAATATCTTCCAGGTTTGGCCAATGGTCTTTACAGAGGAGGTCTTGGATTAACAGAATCTCATTCTGGGAGTGATGTTCAAAATATAAGAACAGTTGCAAAAAAAAATGATGAAGGTTATGAAATTAACGGATCAAAGATGTTTATAACTAACGGATCAAATGGAAATTTATTTGTCATTGTATCTAAAACGAATCTTAATGCTACTCCAAAATATAAAGGTATATCCTGTTTTATTGTTGAAAAAACAGATGAAGGTTTTAGTGTTGGGCAAAAATTGAATAAATTAGGATATAGAGGTGTAGATACATGTGAATTACTTTTACAAGATTGTGAAATTCCTTTAAACAGATTATTAGGTACCGAAGAGGGAAAAGGTTTTACTCAAGTTATGGATGGATTAGAAACTGGTAGGATAAATGTAGCTGCCAGATCAGTAGGAGTTGCTAAAGTAGCTTTAGATATGTCAATTAAATATACAAAAAACAGAGAAACTTTTGGAAAGAAAATTAAAGATCATCAAATGATTCAATCCATGATAGCTAGTATGGCAACTAAAATTGAGGCAGCAAATTTATTGGTGAGTAATGCAGCTAAATTAAAAGATCGAGGAGAAAGAGTCGATTTGGAATCTGGAATGGCTAAACTTTACGCAAGTGAAATCTGCCAAGAAGTATGTATGGATGCAATGAGAATTCATGGAGGTTATGGGTATGTTAAAGATTTGCCTATTGAAAGATTTTATAGAGATGCTCCATTAATGATTATTGGTGAGGGTACAAATGAAATTATGAAATTATTAATAGCAAAAAGAATATATGAAAAATATATTTAAAATGAAAAGGATAATTTATGGAAATTGATGTTTATGATAGTTATGGAAGATTTTATGATGATTTTGAAAAAGGAATGATATTTAAGCATTGGCCTGGTAAAACAATCACACAATCTGACAATCATAACTTTTGTCTTTTAACTATGAATAACAGTCCATTGCATTTGGATGTTGAATATATGAAAAATCATAAACATGGTAAACCTATAGTAGTAGGCCTTTTAGTACTAAGTCTAATTGTTGGTATGACAGTACAAGATTTATCAGGAAAAGCAATAGCTAATCTAGGCTATGAACTAGTTACTCATGATGGCCCGGTTTTTGAAGGTGACACTTTATATGCTCAATCTGAAGTGATTGAAATGAGAGTAAGCAAATCTAATCCTGATGCTGGGATAGTTAAAGTAGAAACTTTGGGTTACAATCAGGATAAAGAAAAAATATTGACTCTAAGAAGAAATATATACATTCCATTAAGAAAGGAAAAATAATTTTATGTCAGAAAATTATTCAGATTATACTATATCTTTTAACTATGAACAAAGATTGGCTGCATATGATATAAAAGGATCTATTGCTCATTCGAGAATGCTTGCTAAGCAAAACATTATTGCTGATTCTGACAATGAAAAAATTATTAACGGATTAAATAATGTTTTAGATGAAATTCAATCAGGAAAATTTAAATGGAATAAAGATCTTGAAGATATTCATATGAATATAGAATTTAGATTAACTGAATTAATTGGAGATACTGGAGCGAAATTACATACAGCAAGATCTAGAAATGATCAGATTTCATTGGATATGAGAATGTATGTAAAAGACTTAAATAAGCAGGCAATAAACTTATTGATTAGATTAGTAAATACTTTGATTAAACTTGCAGATGGAAATATCAGTTTTATTTTGCCAGGATACACTCATTTACAAAGAGCACAACCTGTTTTATTATCTCACCATTTACTTGCTTATGCTGAAATGTTTTACAGAGATATTAATAGATTTCATGATTCATTTGAAAGAGCAGATATTATGCCGTTGGGAAGTGGTGCTTTAGCTGGACTCCCATATAATTTAGATAGAGAATTTGTTGCTAAACAACTAGGTTTTTCTAAAATATCAAATAATAGTATAGATGCAGTTTCTGACAGGGATTTTATTTTAGATTATAATTATTCATCTTCTGTAGCTATGATGCATATTTCACGATTATGTGAAGAATTAATTATATGGGCAACTGACGAATTTGGCTTTATTACACTATCTAAAGAATTTACTACCTGGAGTAGTATAATGCCTCAAAAAAGGAACCCAGACTTTGCTGAATTAGCCAGAGGTAAAACTGGAAGGGTATATGGAAATCTTTTTGCTTTATTTACCATATTGAAAGGGTTGCCGTTAGCTTATAACAGAGATATGCAAGAAGATAAAGAAGGCTTTTTTGATACTGCTGATACAATAAATTCAACTTTGGATATATTATCATCTATGCTAGATTCCACTCAATTTAATGAACAAAATATGCTTGATGCTGTAAATAATAGTTATATATTAGCTACTGATATNGCAGATTATCTTGTATCTAAATCTGTACCATTTAGAAAAGCNCATGAAATAGTATCTAAAATGACAGATTATTGNATAGAAAATAATAAATATTTTCATCAATTAACTATTGATGAATTTAAGAAATATTCTTCAGATTTTGAAATTGATATCTTTAAAATAAACCCTATTAATTCAGTCAATAACAGAAATACAGTAGGNGGTACATCTGAATCACAGGTTAAAAAAAGTATTNTAGATATTAAATCCAGGATTAAATCAATTGCAACAAAATATGCTTAAAATAGCTCCTTCAATTTTAGCAGCAAATCCTTTGAATTTACAAAGNGATTGTCTTGAAGCTGAGAAATATGGTGCATATAGAATTTCGGTAGATGTAATGGATGGGCATTTTGTACCTGATATAACTTTTGGGCATAATATTGTAGCTTATTTAAACAGGATACTGAATATTGATATAGAAGTGCATCTTATGGTTGAAAATCCTTCATCGCAATTAGAATTATTTTTAAATGCAGGNGCAGATGTTTTAACTTTTCATATAGAAACTTCAAGCGATGTAAATCGATTAATAGATTATATACAATCTAATGAAAAGAAAGCAGGGATTGCAATTAACCCTGATACTAATATTGAAAATGTGGAAAAATATTTAGAATATATTGATGAATTAACTGTAATGACNGTNNTNCCTGGNAAAGGGGGNCAATCTTTAATTGTTGATTGTTTAGATAAAGTTAAACAATTACGTAAAATCAAAGAAATGAATAATTTAGGGTTTGATATACAAGTTGATGGTGGAGTGAAAAAAGACAATATTAAATTAGTTAATGATGCTGGTGCAGATATAGCTGTTGCTGGTACTGCAATTTTTAATTCNGAAAATAGTATTCAAAACAATCTTCAAGCNCTTATNGATGCACTGAGGTAATAAATATTATGTTAATTTTGGGGATAGAATCTTCCTGNGATGATACTGGCGTAGCNCTAGTTAATGATGGTAAGAATATAATACATAATACTTTAATCTCACAAACTGAGATACATTCTCCATTTGGTGGAATTGTACCTGAAGTTGCAGCAAGGCAACACATAATTACCTTAGGCAATATTTTAAAAGAATATAAAGATTTAAACTTATTACAAAACATTGATGGAATTGCTGTTACTAAAGGTCCAGGTTTGGCCGGATCATTATTAGTTGGAGTGAATTATGCTAAGGCTCTATCTTATGCATTAGATGTACCAGTTCGTGGTATAAATCATTTATCTGGACACATACATGCAGCATGGATAGATCGAATTGAGAAAATACAGTTTCCTGCAATAGCTCTTTTAGTTTCAGGAGGTCATTCTGAGTTGAGTTTGCTAAATTCGCATAATGAAAGGATACTTTTAGGTCAAACAAGAGATGATGCTGTTGGAGAAGTATTTGATAAAGTTGCAAGAGCTATGGGATTNGGTTATCCAGGNGGCCCTATTATAGATTCTTTATCTAAAAAATCTAACCATCATATTAGAAATTTACCAATTACAAATATAGCTGACAGTTTAGATTATAGTTTTAGTGGTCTGAAAACAGCAGCAATNAAATATATAGATACGCAAAGAGATGAAGATGGAAAATTATCGGATGAAATAATATCAGATATTGCTTATGATTTTCAGAATTGTGCTGTTGAGCAACTTTTAATTAAATTGAAAATGGCTGTTAATTTATATAATCCCAAAAATATAATTATTTGNGGAGGAGTTGCAGCAAATTCTCATTTGCGATTAAGAATCAAGGACATATTTAAGATGGAGGTTGTAATTCCAGAACCAAAATTGTGTATTGATAATGGAGCAATGATATCTGCNGCAGCATTTTNTGAAGATGCTTTNAGTAAAGAAACACAATTAGATTTAGATATATATCCATCTTTGAATTTAGATGAATTATAAATTGCTTTGTTGATTCTNTGCAATTAATTCATTTAATTTTTTTAAAATATTTTTCCTTAGATTATATGAAAAATTTATTTTTTTATTTGTTTTATTGTCAGTTAATTCAAGTTTAATTGAATTTAAAAAAGCTAATTGATTGATTAAAATAATCGTGCCACAAGTAATAGACAATATGAATAAGATGGTGCCAACAATTGTATTTTCTATTAAATTCATCAGTGGATAGGATATTATTAATCCAAGAAAACCAAAACTTATTTTAGTTACATCTAATCCCTTTGTAATTCTTATTTGATTAATATCTGATATATGTATGATGTTATATTGCCATTGCAAATTTGATTGTTTCCTTTCGATCAATCTTTTGTTTGATATAAACAAAAAATCATCAGGAAGATTAGATAATTCTTCAATTTCCGAATTTTTATTTAGGTCAATAATTATTTTAGGTTTTTCATTTTTTAATAAATCTATCATTAGATTTTATTTTAAGTTTGATAAATATCTTTCTGTGTCAATTGCAGCCATGCAGCCACTTCCAGCTGCTGTTACAGCCTGTCTGTATTCCCAATCTTGTACATCTCCACAGGCAAATACGCCAGGAATGTTTGTTTTTGTTCCCTCGCTGGTAAGTATATAACCATTTTCATTGAGATCTAGATAATTTTTAAATATTTGTGTATTAGGAATGTGTCCAATAGCTATAAATACTGCATCTATGTTTAATTCAGTTGTTTCAGAAGTTTTTTTGTTAAATAACNCAGCNNNNGTTACTTTGTTTTCATCAGGATTATTTATTTTTTNAATTTCTGTATTTAAAATGAATTCAATTTTAGGATTTTCTTTTGCTCTGTTTAACATTATTTGTGAGGCTCTAAAAATTTCCCTTCTATGAATTATGAANACTTTTTTGGCAAATTTAGTTAAAAACAAAGCTTCTTCCATCGCAGAATCTCCACCTCCGACAACTGTTACAATTTGATCTCTAAAAAAGAATCCATCACATGTTGCGCAAGTTGAAACTCCTTTACCTAATAATAATGCTTCTTCTTTGAGTCCCAACATTTTTGCAGATGCACCTGTAGATATAATTACTGATTTAGTTTCAATTTCAGTATTATCATCTAATACAAGATTTAATTTGGAACTGAAGTCTACTTTTGAAACTTCTCCATTTACTATTTCTGCTCCAAATCTGATTGCCTGGTCTCTAAATTTATCCATTAATTCCGGACCCATAATTCCATCTGGAAACCCAGGATAATTTTCAACGTCNGTAGTTAAAGTTAATTGCCCNCCTGCAGGAAAGCCTTCTATAACTAATGGGTTTAAATTACCTCTTGCNGCATATAAAGCTGCTGTTAATCCGGCAGGNCCTGATCCAACTATNGTTAATTGATTTTTNATTTTTTTGCTTTCAGGTTTGTTCATCAATGATACAATTTTGTTAAATAATAATTAGATTATATGTTAATTTTTATTTTATAAAAATAAAACTTGATGGTTAATTCTCCAAAAAATAACTTTGTATAAATTTTTAAACATTATAAGAAATAAAATATTTGCATTTATATATCCACTTATAAATAATTTCGTTTCTGAAGAAAATAAATTTTTAAGAAATTATGTTACTGATAGAACATCAGGTGATATTCTCGAAATTGGAGCGGGAGATGGTGGAAATATAAATTATTATAAAAATTATAATAATTTATATTTACTGGATAACAATATTGATTTGTTAAAAAAAATCACATCTGTAGATAAATGTACACTTATTTTAGCCAGCTCAGATTATTTGCCTTTTAAAAAATCATCATTTGATTCAATTGTCACATCATTAGTTATATGCTCAGTTAAAGATGTTGGGAAAACATTTGATGAACTAAATAGAGTATTGAAATCTAAAGGGAAGTATTTTTTTTGGGAACACACAATTGTTAATAATAAAATTATTTATATTATAAAAAATATATTTATATTTATATGGAAATTTTTTACAGGTGGATGTAATTACAATATTGATAACATTTTAAATATNNANTCAATCAAATGGGGTAAATTAAAAATTTATCAAAAACAGTCACGTTTAGTAAAATTTTTAGGATTATATTATATATATGGTGAAATTTATAAATATTGAATTAATTAGATATTTGTATAAGTTTTTCTTTATCAATATTTCCGCCACATAATATGAACATTGCNTTTGAATTGATTGGTAATTTGTATTTATCAAATANTATGGGNGCTAAGCCNGCAGCTGCAGAAGGTTCTACAAAAAGTTTTGTTCTTTCAAATATCAACCACATAGTTTCAATGATTTCTTTATCAGAAACAGTAATTAATTGATCAATATGTTTTTGGACAATCTCAAAATTTTTTTTCCCAATAAATGGCGCTGATAATCCGTCAGCTATAGTATTTATAGAATCTAATGTTACAGGTTTTCTTTTTTCTAANCTTTGTCTCATTCCATCTGCGCCTTCGGGTTCGATTCCTATAATTTTTATTTTTGGATTGTGAGCNTTCATTGCTATGCATATNCCTGATATTAATCCGCCACCCCCTATNGCAGTAAANATATGATCAATGTCAGGCATATCTTCAGTTATTTCCAATCCAAGTGTTCCTTGCCCGGCAATTATATGATCATCGTCAAATGGATGTATTAATGTAGCATTGGTTTCTTTTTGAATTTCATTTACTACAGNAATTAAATCTTCATCTGTAATTATNACTTTTGCACCATATCCTTTGGTGGCTTCAATTTTTGACTTTGTAGAGTAAGTAGGCATCACGATAGTACTAGATATATTGTAAATTTTAGAACCATAAGCTACTGCTTGAGCATGATTTCCAGAAGAAAGNCTTATNANACCNTTTTTTAATTGATCNGAGGNTAAACTACTTANNTTATTTAAAACTCCTCTNATTTTAAATGAACCTGTTTTTTGAAATAATTCTTGTTTGAAAAATATTTTNGAATTAAATTTTTGTGATAAATAGGTTGACGTAGATATAGGAGTTCTGTGTATATTAATAGAAATGTTCGAATATGCTTTNTGTATATCAGTAATATTTATCATAATACAGAATAAAANTTAAAGGTAAATAAAATGAATTATANTAATTATCCTTCATCTAGCAGNCCAACTGCAATGGGTTTTAAAGGAATGGCTGCTTCTGCTCATCCTTTTGCATCTTTAGCAGGTATTAATATTTTAAATAAGGGAGGGAATGCGTTTGATGCAATTGTAGCAATTGCATCCACTTTAAATGTAGTAGAACCCTTTATGTCAGGCATGGGAGGAGTTGGTGTAGCGATGGTATACAATGCCAAGCAAAAAAAATTACAGGCATTAAATTTTTCAGGTTTTGCTCCAAAGTTAGCTGATCCTGAAAAATACACTGCTGAAGCAAAAAGTATTGGCCCCTGGGCGCCTCTTGTCCCAGGTAATGTTGCTGGCTGGCTTACTATACAGGAAACTTTAGGAGTATTAGATAGAGAGGAAGTGTTTGAAGATTCAATTAATCATGCTAAAAATGGATTCCCTGTAACTCATTTTCACCATACTTCGTTTACAAATTCTACTCCGAGATTAACACAATTCCCATCTGGTGAAATAATTTTAAATAATGGCAAACCCCCTAATCCAGGAACAAAAATTGTTATGCCTGAATTAGCCAAATCTTTGGAATTAGTTGCAAAAAATGGTGCAGANGAATTTTANNGAGGAAGTATTGCAAAAAAAATTGTTGCATCTATGGAATTATATGGAGGTTTAATTTCAGAAGAAGATTTAGATTCAGTTAAAGCAGAGTGGATGGAGCCTTTGACTATTAAATATAGAGATTATGAAGTTAATACAGTTCCACCTAATTCTAGCGGGTTTCAAATTTTAGAAACTCTGAAAATTTTAGAAACATTATCTCCCGAGAAAATAAAATTCCAGGACCCGGATTTTATTCATTATTTTATGGAAACTACAAAACTGGCTGCTACAGACAGAATAACTCATGGAGGAGATCAGTCAATTAAATTAACTCCTACAGAAAAGTTACTTTCCAATTCCTACGCTAAATATCAATCTTCAAGAATTTCAAATGATAAAGTGAATTTGTTAGCNGGTGAAGTATTTAATCCTGACGCACCACAAGGAGCTTTAACATCGGTGGATTTAAATGCTTATGATGGTGGAATGACTACTCATTTTGCTGTTGCTGATAAAGATGGCAATGTAGTTTCAATAACACAAACTTTAGGAGGTGGCTTTGGTTCTGCCTTAGCTCCNGAAGGAACAGGTATATTTTTGAATAATATGGGAAATTGGTTTGATTTGGATAACGGAAGTAGTAATCAAATTGGACCTAGTAGAAAACAAGATTTTTGTCTGAGTCCAACTCAAACTTTTAAAAATGGAGAATTTTATGCAAGTGTTGGAACACCTGGAAGTTGGGGGATTATGCAGACAACACCTCAAATGATTGTTAATTTGTTGGATTTTGAGATGAACATGCAACAGGTAATTGACTCCCCTAGATTTAAAACTATTGGTGGTAAACAAGTTCAAATGGAAGGNCGATTTCCTAAAGCGTTAGTTGATAATTTGAAAAACAGAGGTCATGAGGTAGTTGGTTTGCCTGATTGGTCACCAAGTGTGGGTGGGGGACATGGCATAAAGAAAGACCAAAGTTTAGGATCTTACCAAGGAGGAGCAGATCCCAGAAGAGATGGTTATGCGATTGGAACTTAATCTTTAGGTAATATTAATTCAGCACTAGTATCTCTGAGTTTGTTAGGCATTATTGTCATCGCATGAATAGAAGTTGTATTAGATAATGAAGCTAAAAATACAATGGTTTCTGCAACATCTGCACTTTTTGCCATTGATGCCCTGGAATCATCAGATGGGACAATAGGCCTATTATCCATAATTGGCGTATCTACCTCTCCGGGCATAATTGCAGTTGCTTTTATCATTGTATTTTTTAATTCAGCATTAAGGTATTCTGTAAAATTAATTACACCAGCCTTAGCAGCACCGTATGATAATCCTGCTATAAGGCTTCCAGATAATCCTGCAACTGATGATACATTTACTATTAGACCCTTATTTGCTTTTTTCATACTTGGCAATACTGCTTGTGTAAATAAAACTGTACCNAGTAGATTTGAATTAAATACATTAACTACATCCTCAAGTGTGGTGTTTTCTGTGTTTCGGTTTTTTGAACTATGACCTGCGTTATTGACTAAAATGTCGATATTCTTATATTTTTTTATTATTTNATTTGTAGCTTGATTAACAAATGTTGGATCAGCAACATCGCCAGTAAAATAAATGCATTCACCACCNTTATTTCGTATTTTTGATTGTACATCTTTAAGTTTCGATTCTGTTCTTCCAATAATTATGATCGTATCTCCAAGTTGTCCAAATCTGACACTGGCATCTAATCCTATACCACTTCCCCCGCCAGTTATTACTACAACTCTAGGTGTTTTATTCATTTTNATTCCTTTATTTATCTGTTTTTTTTGTTGATCTTGATTCTTCTATTATAGCTATTATTTTATCTATTGGAATTGCGTGGCGNGTATTACCGTTAAAACCTGTAGTTGTTTCTGCTTTTAATATTGAATTTGCTATAGCTTCGTTTGTTGTTTCTATAACTCCTCGAAANAGATTAGTAAGATTTTCATCAAAGAGTTGATTTATATCATATTTTGAATNTTTTGATTTTGTACGATTATAATNAGCATTTGAAAATGCGAGAACAAAATCACCACTNCTGTGACTAGCTANCCCNCCACATAAGCCTAATCCAAGNNCAACTCTTTTTGCCATTCTGTTTAGTTGNCTGCTTGATACTGGNGCATCAGTNGCAATAACAAACATTATTGANCCTGGTGGTTCATTTATAAAGGTTCCTTTTAAAGGGTTTCCGCCAACCCATCTTGAAGGGTTTTTTTCTACTTCATAANCAGGAGGCAAAATATGCCTGCCGACAGGAATACCATCTAATCTCAAATCNCTNGCATCNCCTGTATTTGTAAGTGTTAGGCAACCTACCTGAAATTCTCCTTGTGCTGTTTCGCATATTCTGGATGAAGTTCCTATTCCTCCTTTCCATCCAAATCCAGTCATCCCAACTCCTGCACCTACAACTCCTTCAGAAACTTCATTGGGACTTGCATGTTCAATAGCATTAAAAACATGCGATTTTTTTACATGTCTTCCGACTATATCATTTAGAAATCCATCATTACATTCTCCTACTATAGGGTTAAAAGATCTTATTCCAGGATTTCTTTCTGATAAATAATCGATTAAATAATTAGCTACATTCCATGTACTTAATGTGCTAGTCAGTAGAACAGGGGATTCAATCCTACCTAATTCATTGATTTGTGGCATACCAACTGTTTTTCCATATCCATTAATTACATGTGCAGCTGCAGTTACATTGTGTTCAAATATATTTTCATCATGAGGTAGTATCGCAGTTACTCCGGTTCTTATAGGACCTTTCCCTATTTCTAATTCCCCATCTCCTTCAATAATTGTAGAATGACCAACTTTGACTCCTGGAACATCAGTAATTGAGTTTAACTTACCTTTTGGAAGGATTCCCATTTCTAGTCCTAGGTCGGCTGATCGAGGCCTATTATTATTTGATATCATATAATACTCTCAAAGAAAAAAATAAATAATATTTGATATTTTTACATAAATTATATATTTCGTCGAATGTTATATTTTCATTATTAGAGCTGAAATGACTTTAAAAGATATTATTTGGTTTGAAAGTTGTGATTCTACGATGGATATTTGTCATCGTTTTGCTTCTATTACTAAAAAAGAATTATCTATAGGAGCATTTAGTCAATTGAAAGGAAGAGGAACTAAAAATCGGTCATGGGTATCTCCCAAAGGAAATGTTTTTTTGTCATTTTTACTTCATCCTAATCCATTGAAAGTTCATATTATCCATATGCTTGGAACTTTAGCTATATATGAATTTCTTAGTAGAAATTATCACTTTGATAATATTTCTTTAAAATGGCCTAATGATGTAATGATTCAAGGTAAGAAAATTTCAGGAGTTCTGCAGGAAAATGTTTATCAAAATCAAAATTTAATTTATTCAGTGTTAGGGCTAGGTTTGAATGTGAATTTAGAGGAAATCTATAATATAGATACTGAATATACCTCAATGAAAATCATCACAGGTAAATCTTATAATGTTAAAAACATTGCTTCTGAAGTCATTCCTTACTTTTTTAATCTTTATTATTCTTCCATGACAACTAATGATATTGTTTCATTGTGGAGAAACAAAATTGATACCATAGGAAAAGATGTAATTTTAGAAATGAAAGATAACAAACGTTTGAGTGGAAAGGTTAAAGGAGTTAATGATGAGGGAGATTTGTTACTTGTAAAAACTGATAAGACTCAATTAACTGTTAAATCCGGATTAGTAACTAAATTAATTATTAATTAATAAGTAGCTCTACCACCACTTATATCAAAAACTGCACCAGTAGAAAATGAACATTCTTCAGAAGCTATCCACGCTACCATGTTTGCAACTTCTTCAATCTTCCCAGTTCTTCCAATAGGGATTTTTTCGAGCATATAGTTTATATGTTCTTCTGTAAATTCATCTAGTATTGAAGTTTTTACAACAGCAGGGGTAACACAGTTTACTCTGATTTCAGTTTTGGCTAATTCTTTCCCTAACGATTTAGTTAGCCCTATCACAGCTGATTTGGTTGCAGAATAAGGGACAGCATTTGGGTTACCTTCTTTTCCTGCAATAGAAGCTATGTTTACTATTCTTCCATATTTGTGTTTTAACATTAGAGGGATAACAGATTTGCAAAATATAAATACACCACGTAAATTTATTGCGTACACTCTGTCTAATTCATCAACAGGTAAATCCCATAATGGTTGATTTATTCCACCGATGCCAGCATTGTTCACTAGGATGTCAATTTTATTATATTTTTTTACCCCTTTTTCTACAGCTGAATTAGCAGTTGATTCTTTGGATACATCTCCTATTACTGAAATTGAATCTATACCTGTATTGGTAAATTCTTTTTCTGTGTCTTTTACTCTTTCATCAATATCAACTAAAATCAATTTACAGCCTTGTTCTCCAAGTTTTTTTGCTATACCTTTCCCTAATCCCTGATATGCTCCGGTGATTAATGCTACTTTATCTTTAAATTTCAAATTTACTCCTGTTTAATGTAGTGGACAAATAAAGATGGCTGATTTTTGTACTAAAGTTAATTCATCATCTGTGTAATTTTTATTTTCCATTGATCTGGTGGCACTTTCTGCTAAACTCCAAGAACCAATAAGAATAACTGAAACAAACAGTAAAGCCCAAATAGTTAGAAATGTTAAATTACTTTTAGCCATAATTTTTTATTTTACTTTCATTATTATAACAAGTCTTTTTCATTTAATGATTAATCTATTTTAATTTGCTAAAATATTTAAAAGGGTTAATTTATGAATTTAAGTAGTTATACAAGATATTTTATTTTTATTTTATTTTTCTTATTTCTTGGATCTTGCTCCCAGCAAAATCAAGAAGATAATATAAATATTAATACGGAACCGGAATTAATTGTTTCAAATTTCAGTTTTGATTTTAATAACGGTGTTAATATATCTACCAATTCAGTTAAAAAAGCAGACAAACCACATTTTTTTTATTTTTTTACACCAACCTGAGGCCATTGTATTTCTGAGTTACAGAAAATCACACCTAAATTAAATAATATTCCTAATTCTTTGTATTATGCAGTTAGTATAGATCCCACAATGTCAGTTTCTGAGATAGATAGTTTTAAATTGAAACATAATTTAGATGAAATTAGTGTACTGCCTTATAATAAGGATATGTTATTGTATTTTGGAGTTAGACAAAGAGGATCAAAACGTATTTTAAGCAGTAATGCAGAAATAGTTTATTCTGGGAAAATGAGCGATTATGATATTAATTTATGGGAAAAATTATTAAATGAAAAAAATAACTAATCAAAAAACTAATTTAGTAATTTCTGCAGATCATGGTGGGTTTGATTTAAAAGAAAACCTTAAAAAATTTTTAGCTCAAAAGTATCCGAAATTAAATGTAATTGATGTGGGAGCCCATGAATTTGATGCTGAAGATGATTTTCCTGATATGACTTCAGAATTATCTGAGGAAATATATAAAGGGAAAGCTGATAAAGGTATAGCAATATGTGGTTCTGGAGTTGGTGCATCTATAGTAGCTAATAAGAAAAAAGGTATAAGAGCTGCAGTTTGCCATGATGTATATTCTGCGGCACAGGGAGTTCAGCATAATAATATGAATGTTTTGTGCATGGGTGGAAGAGTGATAAATATTTCTGAAGCTGAGAAGATAGTTTCCAGTTTTTT
>NZNN01000017.1 GCA_002694895.1 Chloroflexota bacterium | reverse complement strand
ATTGTTTTCCATGCGTTATTTTCATTTCCAATTAAATTTGATGAAGGAATTTGAACATTATCAAGTTTGATAACAAATTGTTTGTCAGATGAAATTGTTGANANGGGAGAAATTNNAATNCCTTCAGTNGAAGAAGGTATTAAAAANAAAGATATGTCTTNATCATTNNTTCCNGTTCTTGCNGTNACAAGTAANAAGTCAGAAATGTTTGCGTTTGGNACAAACATNTTNGTTCCATTNAGTTNATANACATTNTTATTNAAAGANGCTTTTGTTTGTACTGATAATGGAGAAATTAAATCATCTTCTTCATAAAAAGCTAATGTAACAATTGTTTCACCAGAAATTATTTTGGGGAGAAGTTCTTCTTTTTGTTTTTCATTACCACTTATAAATATAGGCATTCCTCCTAGTAAAACGGCTTCAAAAAGAGGCTCGGGTAACAATACCCTTCCAGCTTCTTCTAATAAAATGCAAAACTCTAAAAAAGACAGCCCAAATCCACTATATTTTTCAGGAAATGGAACCCCAAGCCATCCTTGGTTAGCTATCTTTTCCCAAAGTTGTTTGTTATATCCTTCTTGGTCTGTTTCCATTTCTCTGACGTGTGTTTCAGGGCACTCACTTGCAAAGAAATCTTTTGCTGTATTTCTTAACATTTGTTGTGTTTCATTTAAACTTAAATCCATAATTTACTCCTATGGTTTAGGCAAGCCTAATCCTCTTGTTGCTATAATTCCTCTTTGAATTTCTGATGTTCCAGCCGCTATTGTTGCTGAAACTGTTGAGAGATATTCTTGTTCAATTTTACCTTTTAGTTTNTTGTGTTTTGACTTTGGTCCAAGNTGGCTATACAGACCAAGTATTTTCATNCCTAAATCAGCNACNTTTTGTTCAAGNACNGTGCCAAACAATTTTGACATTGAAGATTCTTTGTTTGGTACTTCTCCCTTGCTTTGCATGTCTGCAATTTTATATGACATCCCTCTTGAAACATTAATTTCTGTATATAGTTCAGTAATTTCCTTTTTGATATTAGGGTCTTCTGATATTATTTTTCCTCCACGTTTATTTGTTTTGGCGAATTCAATAAGTTCTTCTAANAAGCTTAAGCAGCGCGAGGAATATTCAACTCCCGATCTTTCAAAGTCTAATAAAGTAGCACCTACGTACCACCCTCTGTCCAGCTCTCCGACAAGGTTTTTTTTGGGAACTCTCACATTGTCAAATGTGACCATGTTGAAATTATGNCTTCCGGCCATATCAATTATTGGGTTAACTTGAATGCCATTAGATTTCATGTCATCAATAAGAAGAAAGCTTATGCCNCTGTGTTTTGGTGCATCAGGGTTGGTTCTTACTAATATAAACATTTTATCTGCCCTGTGTGCGGATGAAGTCCAAACTTTTGTGCCATTTATTACAAAATCATCCCCATCCTCAACTGCTCTTGTTTGCAATGATGCTAAATCAGATCCTGATTCAGGCTCAGAATATCCTTGGCACCATTGNACTTTGCCTGCAGCAATATCTGGCAAATAGTCTGTTTTTTGTTCTTCAGTTCCATGTATCATTAGTGTTGGAGCTAACATTCTAATACCAAAACCGTCTCTGCCAGGGGCTCTTGCAAGAGTCATTTCTTCAGCAAAAATTACTTGTTTCATCATAGAAGCATTTTGTCCNCCGTATTCTTTTGGCCAAGCCATTGTTAACCAACCCTTTTTAGCTAATTTTTCCCTCATTTCTAAAGTGAATCCCCATTCATCTTCGTTAGCACCTTCTTCTAGGTTGTTGCCTGCAACTCCATCCCAGTTTTTTGGAAGTTCATTTTTTAAAAATTCTCTGACTTCTTGTCTGAAATCATCTTCTTCTTTAGTAAATGCAAATCTCATAATAACCTCTAGTTTTGATTTATTAGGTTGAACTTTAAAAATTCTAATGCGGAATCATGCCATATGTCAAACCTTGTTCTCTTGAAGTTTGACCAATAAATATAAAAGGATTAAACTCCAAGCTATAAAAATTATTATAAGAGGAAAATATGCAACTAGATATTAATTTATTAAAAAATACCGCAGAAGGAATTATAAATAAACATCAACTTCCTGGAATGGGAATAGGCGTGGTTTCATCTAAAGAAACTTTATTTATTGAGGGTTTTGGTTATTCTGAAATTGAAACAAAAATAAAACATACAGAAAATACTATTCAAAGAATTGGNTCTATTACTAAAACTATGACTGCTTTGGCTGCTATGAGATTGGTTGAAAATGGCAGGTTAGATATGGAAGCTAAAGTTACTGATTTGGTTCCAAGTATTAAGTTTAATAGCAATTTTAGTGCTATTAAAGTAAAACATTTATTTACTCATACTTCAGGTATTGGAGAAATGCCAGAAAAAAAAGATTTTAGTGCGTCAGATATAAAATTATGGGGTGATACAGGTCCGTTTGATATACCTAGTCATTATCCTAATGGAATTGATGTTGATTTTGAGCCAGGAACTGATTGGCATTATGCTAATCATGCCTGGGGAATATTAGGAGAAATTGTGGCAAGAGTTGAAAATGATTCTTGGCACAATGTGATTCAGAAAGTAGTTTTTGACAAGCTGGGTATGAGTAATTCTTATCCNGGAGATGATCCTGTCGAAGGTATGTCAGTTGGATATCACAGAGATCTTGGGCAAGATGAGTTAGATAGAATGGAATTAATAGGGGACGNATTGATTTATGGANATCTTGTAGATGAAATTAACATTAGAGGATTAAAATATGATTATGTTGGAACAGCTGCGGCAGGTTCTGTAATGGCAACATTAGAAGATATGTGTACTTATTCTAAGGCGTTATTAAATAAAAGTAATGGGATAATATCTCAAGATGCATTTGATTCAATGCTTGAGGTGCAATATTCTCCAGATTCTGATTTAAGTATTAAAATGGGATTAGGATTTCAAGTTAAAAGTATTTTCGGGCATTATGCGTATGGTCATAATGGAGGTATAAGTGGTGGATGGAATACTGTAATGCTTTTGTTTCCAAAATTAGATCTTGGATTAATGATCCATTTAAATTTATCTTCAGGTTTGGTTGAAGAAATTACTGATGANATTGTTTATGNTTTNTTAGGAAANCCTNCGATAGACATTGTTAAAACTCCTATTAATNCTGATCAAAAAAATAAAATTTTAGGCGTTTATCGCCAAAGGCCAGGATTTGTAGCTAGAAGCAGGCCAATAAGAAGTTTGGGGAGAATTCAAATTATTGAAAAAGGAAATAATGTTTATATTCAATCTAGAAGAGGTGAATGGCGTGAAGCTACAAAGATATTTAAATCTGATTATGGCTCCAATATTTANGTTGTAGATGATGGAAAAATTAATCCTACATTAATTTCAATAAACGGAGATACTTTAACTGTTGATAGACTAGCGTCACTAGATAAAGATAATAGAGCAAAAACTTGGTGACTATTATAATGCAAATAATTGAGTTGATTATTATTTAAAGTAATATTATATTTTTATGACCTAATTAAAAACCCGGGGTTTTTAAAATGTTATATTCTTCTGAAAAAAATGAAATTACTATGGTTTTAAGTGGTGATGCAATGATCACCAGGCCGTTATCGGTATTTGACGAACCTCAATTTCTTGCTTTATCTTATGTGTTTAAAAAAGCTGATGTTGCATTCACTAATTTAGAAATGTTAATGCATGATTATGGCATTTCACCAGGAATACCTGGAGGAGTTTTTGCTGCCTCGGACCCAAAAAATTTAAATGAACTAGAATGGTTTGGGGTAAATATGGTGGCATTAGCAAACAATCATTCTTGGGATTATTCTGAGGGTGGNATATTAAATCATTTGGCTAATTTGAAGAAAACAAATTTAATTTATTCTGGTATAGGTAAAAATTTAAGCGAAGCAAGATCCCCAGGGTACTTAGATACAAAGGCTGGCAGGGTTGCATTAATATCTTTAACTACNACATTCCCAGAAGCAGGAAGAGCAGTTCATCAAAGACCAGATGCTATTGGCAGACCNGGGGTTAATCCTTTAGGTTATGAACAGATTCANAAATTACCATTAACTAAAATTAAAGAATTAAAAAATATTTCTGAAAAAATGGGTTATAAAGAAAATAAAAATGGGTTAAAGAAAAATCAAATAGATTTTTTAACTAAAACTTTTGAAACATCAAAAGATTATGGAATTGATATCAGAACAAATAAAAGTGATGAGGCTGAAATAATTACATGGATCAAAGAGGCTAAAGCTATGTCAGACTATGTATTGGTTAGCATACATTGTCATGAAGATCCTTCGGGTGGCTATAGTTCAAACGGACAACGTGAGCAAACTCCTGAATTTTTAAGAAATTTTAGTAAAAAAATTCTTGATAACGGCGCTGATGTAGTTGCTGGTCATGGGCCACATGTTTTAAGAGGAATGGAAATCTATAAAAATAAACCAATTTTCTATAGTCTTGGAAATTTTATTTTTCAAAATGATACTATTAAATGGCATCCGCATCCTACTTATGAAAATTTTGGATTAGATCATTATGCTACTCCGTCTGATTTTTACAATGCAAGATATGAAGGGGATACAAAAGGCTTTCCTGCGATGAAATATTATTGGGAAAGTGTGGTAGCAGAATGTGTTTTAACTCCAAAAGGAGTTAAGAAAATAAATCTCTTTCCGATAGAATTAGGATATAAATTACCAAGACCTCAAAGAGGAAGGCCTGTTATAGCTAGAGAAGAAAATAAACAAAGAATTATAAATAAACTTGCAGATCTAAGCTCAGANTTTGGAACAGAAATTCAATATTCAGAGAGAGGCGTAGGGGAAGTTATTTTAAAATAGATGTTCCAAAAGGAGAAATTATGAAAGCAGCAAGAATATTAGCCCCAAAGCAATTTGAAATAAGTGAAATAGATACACCGGTCCCAGCTAANGAAAATGAAAGTTTGGTAAAACTTGAAAGTTGGTCTATTTGTGGAAGTGATATTAGAGATGCTTATGGACCATTATTTTCTGAAGAAAATTATCCAATGCGCTGGGGTTCTCATTGTCATGAGGCTGTGGGAACAATATTAAATAGTAATTCAACTGAATTTCCAAATGGACAAAGAGTAATAGTTTTACCTTCCCCATTTGNAGACAATTCAGAAGCTGTACCTGGAAGAGGTGGTGGGCTTTTAGCGGAATATGTTATAGGGAATTATTCAAGAATGATAAAAATACCTGACTATGGAAATGCAGAAGATTGGGTAATGTGCCAACCTTCAGGAACTGTTTTATATGCGTGCCAGTTGATGGGGACTATTTTAGGAAAAAACATAATGATTTTGGGACAGGGAGCGATTGGATTGTCTTTCACTGCAATTTGTTCAAGAGCTGGAGCTAGAAAAGTAGTTGCAGTTGACAGNTTAGATTATCGTTTAGACAAAGCAAAAGAATTAGGCGCAACTGATGTAATTAATTATCAAAAAGAAAATTTAGAAGAAGCAATTAAAGATATTAATGGTGGAGAATTTCCTGATATTACTGTAGAAGCTGCCGGTGATAATGAGGCATTTAACACTTCTTTAAAAGTTGTAAAACCTTTAGGTAAAATTCTAATTTTTGGTAAATTACCTAAAGATTCTAAGGGNACATTGGCAACAATTGAAACTGAACACCTTTTACTTCATGGAGCTACTATAATTAATTCNTCTGCAGTAAATAGTGGTGATCCTACNGGTCANATTGAAAGAATGGTTGAATTGAAAAACAGAGGTTGGTGGGATCCATCAACAATGATTACACATAGTATGAAATTTGACGATTTACAAAAAGCATATGATATGTATGAAAGTAGAGAAGATAATATTATAAAAGTAGTACTTAAACAGGATTAATTATTATATGTCTATTTTAAATAATAATAATCAAGAAATATGGAAAACAGCTTTAGGAGAAATTGAAACAAAAGTACCTAAATCTTCGTANGAAACATGGTTTAAATTTCCTAAAACTCAAGGTAGGCAAATTTCAGAAGATTGTTTTTTAATTGAATCTGAATCTGCATTTATATCTGAGTACTTAGAACAAAGAATGTATTCAGTAATTGCGGATGTTTTGACTAAATTGTTAGAAAAAGAATTAGAACTTAAATTTAAAGTGCTAGGATCACATTTAGATTCAGAAGTGAAAATACAGCATTCTTTGCAAGGTAATAAAAGTTTAAATCTCAATTTGAATCCTAATTATACTTTTGAAAATTTTGTATTAGGTGCTTCAAATGAACTGGCGCATGCAGCTAGTATTGCTGTATCAGAAAATATAGGGAAAACTTATAATCCTTTATTAATTTATTCAGATGTTGGATTGGGGAAAACTCATTTATTACATGCAATTGGAAACAGATTATCACAAGAAGGATCTAAATTTTATTATTTGACATGTGAAGAATTTACAAATGAATATATTAAATCAATCAGAACAAATAAAACTGAATTGTTTAGGAATAAATACAGAAATGCAGATGCTCTTTTATTAGATGACATACAATTTTTAATGGGAAAAGAACAAACNCAGGAAGGTTTTTTTCATACATTTAATNCCTTGCATTTGTCAGGCAAACAAATTGTTATAACTAGTGATAGGCCAATAACCTCGCTAAAATTATTGGAAGATAGAATAACTTCCCGATTATCTGGCGGATTAGTTGTTGACATTCAATTGCCTGATTATGAAACCAGGATAGATATTTTAAAGAAAAAAGTATTACTTAAAGGTATTAAAATTAAACAAGAAATTTTAGAGGTTTTAAGTAATAAACTTTATCATAATATTAGAGAAATGGAAGGGTCTTTAAACAAAGTATTAGCATTATCTGAATTGACTGGCAAAGAACTAGATATAGAATTGGTTGAAGAATTGTTAGGAAATGCTGATATTAATTCTTATTTTGCTGATCCAGAGCAAATTATTTTAAAAGTAGCGAAGTATTTCCAGATTGATATTGCTGATTTGAAAGGAAAATCCAGGGAACAGAGTTTAGTGATTGCAAGACAGATAGCTATGTTTATATTAAGAGAAGATAGTCAAATGAATTTAACTACAATTGGATTGTTATTTGGAGGCAGAGATCATACTACTGTTTTGCATGGGATAAGAAAAATCCAGACAGATGCTGCTACAAATCAAAATTTAAGAAGGGATTTATTGGCTATAAGGTCTTCAGTAATAAATAATTAGAGGATATTATAATTTACTTGGAAATATTGTTATGAAAATATTATTTGTAAGACATGCTGAAACTGATTGGAATAAAGCAAATCGATTCCAGGGCATAATTGATATTGATATTAGTGAGCATGGTCAGCATCAAGCTAATTTATTGTCAGAATATTTGTATAAACAAATACCTGACATAAATAAAATTTATACAAGCCCACTTAAAAGAACTAAGCATACTGCTATGCTTGTTGCTAAAAAATTTAATTTAAATATAACTCCGTTAGATTCCCTTATTGAATATAGTGTCGGAGTTTTTGCAGGTAAAAATATTGATGAAATGACAACTAATGATCAATATCAAGATACATATGAAGATTTTATGAAAGAAAATAATTGGAATTTAGTTCCTGCTGCAGAAAAATTTGATTCTAGATATCAAAGAGCAATCAAAGCTTTACAAACTATTTTTAATGATTCTGATAAAGACTCTTGTATATTGGTAGTTAGTCATGGTGGTTTTATGCAGACTCTTATAAGTGTTTTGTTGGGATCGAAGAGAGTTTGGGGGTTTCAAACAAATAATACCGGAATATATGAGTTTTCCATTGAAGAAAACAATATTCAGCTGAGTGATGAGGGAGAATGGATATATAAACAAGATGATTATATAGCTTTGAACCCTAAAAAGTGGAGTATAATAAGATTTAATGACGTGGCCCATTTAAAGGAAAGAGAATAGATTGGAATCAGAAATAAATGAAATTATTAAATCGCGTTTGAAAAAACTTGAAATTTTGAACAAAAGAGGAATTGATCCATATCCAACCGACTTTAAGCCTACTCACAATACAAAAGCTTGTGTGGATTTATTAAATGATATTGAGAAAAAAGGATTAGAACAAAGCGAAGTGATTTATTCAGCAGGAAGAATTACTGCAATTAGAAAAATGGGTAAGGCAATTTTTTTAGATATACTTGATGAAGTAGGCAAAATTCAACTTTTAGCTAGAGATAATTCTATAGATGATAATACAAAAGAATTAATTGAATTATTGGATATTGGAGATTGGGCCGGCGTGATAGGCCCTGTATTTAGAACCAGAAGAAATGAGCCAACCATTCAGGTTAATACAATAAAATTATTATCAAAATCTTTAAAACCTTTGCCAGAAAAATGGCATGGTTTAAAAAATGTTGAAACAAGATATAGGCAAAGGTATTTAGACTTAATTGCGAATACTGATATTCGTGAAATTGTTAAGCAAAGAGATAATATTATTTTTGAATTAAGAAAATTTATGAAAGAACAAGGATTTACTGAAGTTGACACACCTATATTAGTCCCTATACCTGCCGGTGGAATGGCACATCCTTTTAAAACTTATCATAATGCATTAGATCGAGAGTTGTTTTTGAGGATTGCTACAGAGCTGTACTTAAAAAGGATGGTTGTGGGGGGAATAGAAAAGGTATATGAAATAGGCAGATTGTTCAGAAATGAAGGAATAGATAGTAATCACAATCCTGAATTTACTACGATGGAATCTTATCAAGCTTATGCTGATTATAACGATGTTATGAAAATGGTTGAAAATTTATTTGGGCAAATAGTTTTTAATGTGAAAGGAACATTTGAAATTCAATATGGTGAAAATAAATTAAATTTCAAACCCCCATGGAAGAGGTTAAATTTAAGAGAAACTTTAATAGAAAAATCAGGAATAGATTTCAATGTTTGTAACGATGTGGAAACATTAAAAAATGAAATGAGTAAAGCAGGTATTGATGTAAGGAATCAGTTAAGTTGGGCAGGGTTAATGGATAAATTAATTTCAGAGAAATTAGAACCAGATTTAATTCAACCTACATTTTTAACAGATTACCCATTAGAAATGTCCCCTTTGGCTAAACCCTCAAAATACAATCCAAATATTGTTGAAAGATTTGAAGGATTTATTGCTGGTATGGAAATTTGTAATGCATTTACAGAATTAAATGATCCAATTGATCAAAGAAGACGATTTGAAAATCAGGAAAAAATGAGAGAGGAATTTCCAGAAGAAGAAAGAGATAGATTAGATGAAGACTTTTTAGTTGCGTTAGAGCATGGCATGCCACCAACTGGAGGAGTAGGTATTGGGATTGATAGAATGGTTATGCTTATTTTAAATCAATCTTCTATAAGAGAAGTAATCAGCTTTCCTCAATTACGAACAATTTAAATTAATTTGAAATTTCTAAGGATATAACTATATTTGAGTTATTGATTTGAAAAGAACTACCTTGTGTTTTAGATTGTTTGAATATAATGTTTTTTGCAAGTATTTCTTCTGAAATATGTGATTCAAATTTATTAATTATATTTTTTAAATACTCATCAGAGTTATAGGTCATTATAATTTTATCTGAAATATTAAAACCAGAGTTTTTTCTTAGATTTTGTATGCTGTGTATTAATTCTCTTGCTGATCCTTCATCAATTAAAGAAGAATTTAATTTTGTTTCAATTGATACTTCATAGTTGTTATCTTCAATGAATTCAGTATCCTTTAAATTAGCGTGCTCAATATTAAAATCTTTTGTTGAAAGCTCTATATCATTGATATTGATACTGTCTGTTTTTTGAAGATTTTTAATTAATAAATTATGATCTAGNTTATTTAATTCTTTAATTAAATCTCCCATTTTATTTCCAATTTTAGGCCCTAATACAGATTTGTTGAGAGTTATATTTGTTTCACTTAATTTATAACTTTCATCCACAATATCTACATTTTTAACATTCACTTCATCTTTTACTTGCTCTTTTATCATTTCCAGATATTTTGGATCAATTTGTTGTTTAGATTTAAATAACAAATTGTTTATAGGTTGCCGTACTTTAATCTGGGTTTTGCTTCTTGCTGACCTTCCTAAACTTGAAATTCTCATTGCTGCCCTGGTGGCTATTTGAAGTTTTTCATCCTCTTTATTTTTTTTATTAAATACAGGGAAGTCTTCCATGTGAACGCTATTTTTTTTCCAATTAGCTTCGGTAGTTAAATTACAGTATATTTCGTCTGTAATAAATGGAATTATTGGAGACATAATTTTAGATAAAGTTATTAATACAAAATATAATGTTTCATAAGCAGAGTATTTATCATGATCAATTTTAGTATTGTTTTCAAATTTTCCTGATTTCCAAAATCTTCTNCTGTTTCTTCTGATATACCAGTTTGATAGAAGATTAATAAAATTTTCAATTGAAAGTGCTGCTTTGTCTGGTTCGTATAATATTAAATATTCTTTAACCATTTCTGAAGTTTCTTTCATCTCAGCCAATATCCATTTATCCATCAAATTTGTTGGTGTTGGAGATTTGAAATCTGCAGGGGGAGTGAATTTATCTAAAATGGCGTAGTTAGTGAAAAAACTATATATATTCCAAATCGGGATTATTACTTGCCTTCTTATTTCGTTAGCAATGCTTGGCCCAAATCGCAGGTTAATTTCAGGGTTTTGCCTTGTGTAAAGCCATCTTATAACATCAACTCCAATATCTTCTGCAGCATCGTCAAACCATATGGCGTTTCCTTGGCTTTTATGCATTTCTGCACCTGATTCATCTCGTACTAAGGCATATGAAAATATATTTTTTGTAGGTGTTTTTTTTGAGATTGCAGTGCCCATAGTTAAGTATGAATAAAACCAGTTTCTAAATTGACCAGGGAAGCTTTCAGAAATCAAATCAGCTGGAAACCATTTATTCCAGTATTCTTTATTTGTTCTGTATTGTAATGTTGAAAAACCAACTATTCCAGCATCAAGCCAAGGGTTCCCAACATCTAATACTCTTGTACCAATCAACCCAGTATCAGGATGTTTAATTTTAATTTTATCTATCCATGGTCTATGAGGACTATTTCCATCGAATTCTTCCCATCCTTCTACTGCAAGTTTTTTTAATTCTTCTTTAGATCCAACTACATAAAATGAATTATCTTCAAATTGCCAAATAGGTAATGCTAATCCCCAAAAGCGTTTTTTAGAAATCATCCAATCACCCATATTGTTAAGCCATTCATGTTCTCTTTGTTTTCCCCAGGCAGGAACCCAATTTATTTCATCCACAGATTTTTTTATATCATCTCTCCAGTCCATATTGATATACCATTCATCTACTAGCCTGAAAACAAGTTCATCACCCGATCTCCAGCAATGTGGGTATATATGAGGATATAATTCAGTATAAAAAAGCAAATCTTTATTTTTTAAATCTTCAAGTATTAGTTCTATTGTTTTTGAATTAGTGGCATTTTTTCCTTTTAGCCAATCAAAATTTTCAATGAAGTTTGCTTCTTCATCCAAAGGGGCCAAAGCAACAAGATTATGTTTTTGCCCTATTTTATAATCTATGTCTCCACAACCAGGTGCTGTATGTACTATTCCAGTCCCTTCTCCTGATGTCACAACATCATTTCCTTCCTGATCTTTTCCGCCATCATAAATTTCATGGCATTTTATAGCATTAAT
The DNA here is from genome assembly GCA_002694895.1 of Chloroflexota bacterium. GTDB lineage: Bacteria > Chloroflexota > Dehalococcoidia > Lucifugimonadales. Next base: position 667 of record NZNN01000017.1, on the reverse strand, counting down.
TTTTTTATCTTTTAATTGTTCGTTGGTAAACGGGAATCCTCCATTTATTTTAGCTGCTTTAAATTCATCGTAAGGACCTTCATATTCCCATCCAATCATTTCTGAGCCTTTGATTATTTTTTCAACTGTATACCCACCTCTTTCATTGAATAATTGGGCAATTGTTTTTAATTTAGGTACGCCTTCTACCCATTCTCTTTTCTCTTTAAATTCTTTTTCTAAACGCTGGTATTTGATATTTTTTTCGGCAACATAAAAAATTTCACCATTTTTTAATTTACATTTGGCATAATTTAAATTTTTATTAATTAATAAAGAGACATTAGAAGTCAGTGTCCATGGAGTAGTTGTCCAAACCAAAGCATACTCATTATTTTTATTTTTTAATTTAAATTTTATAAATACAGATTTATGGGCAACTAATTTACGGCCTTCAATAATTTCCATTTGAGAATAGGAAGTCCCTGATCTACCAGACCATGGCACTACATCAGTTCCTTTATATATATTTCCAGATTGATTCATTTGTTTTAAAAATCCCCAAATTGCATAGTTATTTTCATCAGACATGGTGAAATATGAATCTTCCCAATCCATCCAATATCCTAATCTTATGGATTGATCTCTCTGAATAGCAGAATATTTATTTACTCTTTCCTTACAAAGG